>NZ_JBHXNP010000012.1:0-120018 GCF_042719495.1 Streptomyces sp. NPDC058525 | reverse complement strand
CATTTTTTAATTTACCCCCCCCCCCCCCTAACAAACCCCCCCCCTTCCGGCGCCTGCTTTTTTTTTTTAAACCAACTATTCCCCCGCCCCCCCCCCCCCGCCCGCGCCCGCTCCCGCCCGCGCCGCCCGGCCCCGTACCACGGAGAGCCCGACATGCCCACCACAGCGAAGAGCCCCGGCGACGGCGAGGCGTGGACCGTGCTGCGCCGGCTGCTGGACCTGCTCGCCGAGGGCGCGCCCGCCGAACACTTCGCGCTGCCGGCCGAGGCCGCCCGGCAGACCGGCCTCTCCGCGGCCCGGGCCCAGGAGATCGACGAGGCCACCCGGGTCGCGCTCGCCATCCGCCGCACGCTCAGCCAGCACCGCCGGCGCGAGGCGGAACTGGCGGCCCTCTTCGACACCGCCGGAGACCTGGCGGCACTGCGCGACCTGGACGCCGTCCTGCGGGCCATCGTCCACCGCGCCAAACTCCTCCTCGGTACGGACGTCACCTACCTCTCCCTCAACGACGACGAGGCCGGCGACACCTACATGCGGGTGACCGACGGCTCGGTCTCCGCCGCCTTCCAGCAGGTGCGCCTGGGCATGGGGGAGGGGCTGGGCGGACTCGTCGCCGAGACGGCCCGCCCCTACACCACCGGCGACTACCGCGACGACCCGCGGTTCAAGCACACCGCGACGATCGACAGCGCCGTCGCGGAGGAGGGCCTGCGGGCCATCCTCGGGGTACCGCTGGGCCTGGGCACGCGTGTGATCGGCGTGCTCTACGCCGCCGACCGCACCGCCCGTACCTTCACCCCGGACGAGGTCGCCCTGCTCGCCTCGCTCGCCGACCACGCCGCCATCGCCATCGACAGCGCCCGGCTCCTGGAGGAGACCCGTAGCGCACTGGTCGACCTCAACGCGGCCTCCCAGACGATCGAGGCCCACAGCCGGGCCATGCGGCGCGCCGAGGACGCCCACGACCGGCTGACCGACCTGGTGCTGCGCGGGGCGGGCATCACCGAGGTCGCCACCGCCATCGGCACCGTCCTGCAGGGCGGCATGCTCATCCACGACGCGGACGGCACCGAACTCGCCCGGGCGGGCGCCGACCCGCAGCCCCCGCCGCCCCAGGCCGTGGCCGCCTCACGGGCGGGCGGCCGCGCGGTCCCGGTCCAGGGCACCTGGGTGTGCGCGGTCCTCGCCGGACACGAACTCCTCGGCAGCATCGCCCTGACCGGCCGCCCCGACCTCGACGACGCCGACCGCCGGCTCTTCGAACGGGCCAGCGTCGTCACCGCCCTGCTGCTGCTCCTGCGCCGCTCGGTCGCCGAAACCGAGGACCGCGTACGGGGCGAACTGCTGGGCGACCTCCTCACCCGGGCCGCCGACCCCGCCGGCCTGTCGGCGCGGGCCCGCCGGCTCGGCGTGAACCTCGGCCAGCCGCACGCGGTGTTCGTCCTGCACGCCGACACCGTCCCCCGCCCGCGGCTGCTGGCCGCGGCCGCCCGCACCGCGCAGGCCCGCAAGGGGCTGGCCGGCCAGCACCACGACGACGTGGTCCTCATCTGCCCCTCCGACACCCCCAGTTCCTGCGCCGCCTCGCTCGCCGCCGAACTGGGCCAGGCCGTGAACGTCCCGGTCACCGTCGGGACGGCGGGCCGCCCGGTGACCGGACCGCCGGACTTCGCCGAAGCGCACGCCGAGGCCCGCCGCTGCCTGGCCGCCCTGCACGCCCTGGGCCACCGGGGGACCGGCGCCGCCCTCGCGGACCTGGGCTTCGTCGGCCTCCTGCTCGGCGACCAGACGGACCTGGGGGGCTACGTACGGCAGATCCTGGGACCGCTCCTGGACTACGACGCGAAGCGCGGCACCGACCTCACCCACACCCTGCGGACCTACTTCGCGCTGGGCATGAGCCAGGCCAAGACCCGGGCGGCCCTCCACGTCCACGTCAACACGGTGGTGCAGCGCCTGGACCGCATCGGGCGGCTCCTCGGCCGGGACTGGCACCTTCCGGAGCGGGCCCTCGAACTGCAACTCGCCCTGCGCATCCACCAGGTGTCGGCGCCCGGCGAAGCCGGGGACGACGGGATGCGGACGCGCTGATACCGATTCGGTTGCGACCGCCACCCGGCTCGTACCCGACCCGCTCGCGGGGCAGTTGCAAGGACATGGAAGCCACCACCCCAGAGACGTACGCGGTGCTCGACGGCGCGTACTGGCTCGACGCCGCCGACGGTGACCGCGCCCCCTGCGTCCACTGCGCGCTCCTGCACCGGAGCCCCGCGCCCGATGCCCCGAGGGAGCCGGGGCGGGACGAGGCCTCCGGCCGGAACAGCCGGAACAGCCGGAACAGCCGGAACAGCCGGGACGGCCGGGACGGCGACGAGGAAGACGGCGACGAGGTCGAGGGCGACGAGGGCCAGGACGGGCTGCTGGAACGGCTGCAGACCGTCATCACCAGCGCGAACGCCGGCCGGCTGCGGGCCGTCATGCTCACCTGCTCGCTCGGCACCGTCATCGTGGGAGCGGCCGCGACGATCCGGCGCTGAGCGGCGAACGGCTTTGATCGACAGCGGTGTTGTTGCCTAGCATGTGCACGCCACGCGCACCCCCGCGTGCCCAGCCCGACGAAAGCACCTCATGCGCATCAAGCGGACCCTCACCGCGACCGTCCTCCTCGTCTCCCTCAGCACGCTCGCGGCCTGCGAGGACGCCGAGCCCGGCCGGTCGGCGACCGTACCGCCGGGCGTCGGGGGCCCCTCGGCGCCTGCGCCCGCCTCCCTGGCCGAGGCGCAGAAGTACGTCCAGCAGTACGCCTCGTGCGAGAAGATGGGCACCGAGCCGGGTGACAGCAGGCTGCCGCTCAGCGACCTCACGACGGTCGGGAAGTGGTCGGTGACCGAGCGCGGCGTGTGCACCGACCGCACCGAGCACGGCGAGATCATCTTCTACATGGCCTCGGACATGAAGGAGTTCCAGGCGGGCTACAAGCAGCGCGTCATGGACAAGATCGCCGGGGGCAACGGCACCTACGGCCTGAACAGCCGGGTGTTCGTCGGCCGGAACTTCGCCGTCACACCGACCGAGACCAAGACGGCCCTCGCCCTCGCCACGTCGGACCTGCGCATCCTCACCTGCAACCCGACCTTCGCCGTGCCCAAGGGGTACAAGAAGGAGGCGGCCCTGGTCGACGGCTGCGTGCTCAGCGACTTCGTCGGCAGCACCGACGGCAGCGGCAGCCCGAACTTCGAGACCCCGCAGGAGGATCCGGCCGCGGGCGGCGCGTCCGCCAAGCCGGGCCAGCCGGTGCAGGGCAGCCTGGGCCTGCCCCGGGCCGGCAGCCTCGCCGAGCTGAAGGAGCTCGTCCACCCGCACACCGTCGACTGCACGAACATGTCCACCGCCCCCGACGCCGTCGCCGTCGAGTCCATCGACTACGCGCCGGTCGTGACCGGGGACCAGCTGGCGTGGGGGATCAAGGAGCGGGCGATCTGCGGGAACCTGGCGGGGGACCGCCGCGCCCACGACCTGAACTGGCTCGATGTCGTACGTGACATGAAGCTGCTGCAGACCAAGGCGAAGGCCGCCCAGCAGGCCGACCTGAAGGACGACGGCCGCCTCAAGGCCACCGCCAGCCGACTGCTGGTCGGCGAGAACATCGCCGTGGAGACCAACAGCCCCGCGGTCCGGCACGGCCTCTACCAGTTGCAGTTCCTCACCTTGGAATGCCGGCCCGGCTTCAGCGCCCCGGCGGGCTACCGGCTGGAGAAGTCCCAGGTCGAAGGGTGCGTCCTGACCAACTACGAGGGCTGAGGACCGGCCCCGCCCCTTCGGCCGGCCCCGCCTCCTCACGGCCGCACGGTGGATTCCGTACCGCCCCGGCGGCCGTACACTCGGCCCATGGGTCGCACACGTTCGTCGAGGGAGTGCCCGCCGCCGCGGGCCGCCTCCGCCGTGCGCCCGCTCGCCGCCGGACCGGCTGCCGTAGGCCCGGACACCGCGGCCGTGGCCGTGGCCGAGGTGCCCGAGACGCGCCGTATCGCCCTGCACGGCCACGGCTAGCGATCCTCCGCGGACCGGGCCGGCCTCCGTGGCCGGCCCGCCGCCCTTCACGTACGTCCGCCACGCCTTCCCCGCCGGGACGACCGACACGTCCGGCGCCGCCTCAGGCCCTGCCACCGGAAGAGCGGACGGACGAAGTCACCACCGCGGTCTCCGGCGTGCCGTCGCAGACCGTCGCCCGGCCGCGGCCCGCACCATCGGGGCCGAGCCGCCTCGAAGGGATCTTTGTGAAGCTGAGCGATTTGCTGGCCGGGCAGGAGCACCACGTGCTCCGGGGCGCCCCGGACAAGACGCGCGTCACCGCCGGAATCACCTTCGACGTGGAGCGGGTGCTGCCGGGGTCGGTGTTCGTCGCGGTGCCGGGCCACGAGGAGGGCGGCCCGGTCTCGGTGCCGGCCGCCCTCGCGAGGGGCGCCGCCGCGGTGCTCGTCGACGGCGGAGCGGACGGCCGCCCCGAGACGACGTGGCCCCCGGGCGCGTGCGCCGTACGGGTACCGGACACCCGGACGGCCGCCGCGGTCGTGGCCTCCCGGTACTTCGGCGAACCGGGCCGGCAGATGGACATGGTGGCGATCACCGGCACCAACGGCAAAACGTCGGTGTCGTACATGGTCGAATCCGTCCTGCGCATCGCGGAGGGCGCGAAGGTCGGGGTGATCGGGACGGCCGGCAGCCGCATCGGCGACGAGCTCATCCCGATGCCGCGATCCGTGCTGACCACGCCGGAATCACCCGACCTCCAGTACCTCCTGGGTTATATGCGCGACCGAGGGACCGGGAGCGCGGTGCTCGAGGCCACCTCGATGGCCCTGCTCACCCACCGCGTGGACCGGACCTTCATTGACGTCGGCGTCTTCACCAACCTGACCCAGGACCATCTGGACGATCACGGGACGATGGCCAACTACCGCGATGCCAAGCTGCGCCTGTTCCAGGGGCTGTGCCGGCGCGCCGTGGTGAACGTGGACGACCCCGTGGGCGCCCGCATCCCGTCGATGATGCCGGGCGCGGTGACCACGTACGCCCTGGACGCCCCGGCCGACTACCAGGCCACCGACCTCGTCGTGAGCGCCTCCGGCACGCGGTTCACCCTGCACCACGACGGGCACGCCTACCCGGCCTCGATCCCCGTGCCCGGCCGGTTCTCGGTGGCCAACGCCCTGGGCACCCTGGCGGCCTGCCACCTGCTGGGCCACGAGATGGGCCCGCTGGTCGCCGCCCTGGACCGGATGCCGCCCGTCCCCGGCCGGTTCGAGCGCTTCCGCACCCCGCTCGGCACCTCGGTGGTCGTCGACTACGCGCACTCGCCGGACTCCCTGGACAAGGTCCTCACCACGATCCGGGGCTTCGCCCGCGGCCGCGTCATCACCGTCTTCGGCTGCGGCGGGGACCGGGACACGACCAAGCGCGCCGAAATGGGCAGCATCGCCGGGACCCATTCCGACCTGTGCGTCCTCACCTCGGACAACCCCCGCCACGAGGACCCCGAGGCCATCCTGGACCAGATCAGCCCCGGCCTCGCGGCGACGGGTACGCCCTTCGAGCGGTTCACCGACCGCCGGGAGGCGATCGCGTTCGCGCTGTCCGCGGCGGACCCCGCCGACACGGTGCTGATCGCCGGCAAGGGCAGCGAGCCGCACCAGATCGTCGGCGAGGAACTGATCCCCTTCAGCGACATGGCCACCGTGCGCGAACTGGCCCACCAGGGGTGAGGCGCGGCTACTCGAAGCGGTCCGTGTCGCCCGCGCCGGCGCGGACGATCTCGGCCTCGCCGCTGGAGTAGTCGATGACGGTGGTGGGCCTGGTCCCGCAGTCACCTGAGTCGAGGACGGCGTCCACCAGGTGCTCGAGCCGCTCCTTGATCTCCCAGCCCTGCGTCATGGGCTCGTCCTCGTCGGGCAGCAGCAGGGTGCTGGAGAGCAGCGGCTCACCGAGTTCGGCGAGCAGCGCCTGGGTGACGGCGTGGTCGGGGATCCGGACCCCGACCGTCTTCTTCTTCGGGTGCATCAGCTGGCGCGGCACCTCGTTCGTCGCCCGGAGGATGAAGGTGTACGGGCCCGGGGTCGAGGCCTTGATCGCGCGGAACACGTCGTTGTCGATGTGTACGAACTGGCCCAGCTGCGCGAAGTTCTGGCAGACGAGGGTGAAGTGGTGCCGCTCGTCCAGGTTCCGGATCGACCGGATCCGGGCCATGCCCTCGCGGTTGCCCAGCTGGCAGCCCAGCGCGAAGCACGAGTCCGTGGGGTACGCGACGAGGGCGCCGGAGCGGATGCTGTCCGCCACGCTGCCGATCGTGCGCGGCTGGGGGTTTTCGGGGTGCACATCGAAGTACTTGGCCATCCGCCGAGCCTACCGGGGACGCGCGTCACCCGGGCAGCGGCCGGGCCTGGACCCCGTGGGCGGGCACCTGCTGGCCGCTCGACGGGAGCATGCGGACCTCGGCCTGATCGCTGATCTCCGCCTGGACGATGCCGGTCACGTCGCGGTAGACGGGGTGCCCGCCGGGGCCGGTGCGGTCCGTACGGCTGACGACGACCACGTCCTGGCCCTCCTCGGCGCCCTCGGGAAACACCAGTTCGTAGCGTTCCGCGTGCATCTCGCTCCCTCCGGCCGGTCCTCCTGGCAGGTGCGCACGGCAGGCCGCCCGCCGTCTCATCATGCGGTCCGGGCGCCGCCACCGCATCGCCGTGTTGTGACGGAGGGTGATGCCGGAGCCTGAGGGTCGAAACGCTGCTAAAATGCACCCGTTGGCCTCCGGCGCCCGTGCCCCGCACATGCGTCCGAAGGCTTTTTTTATGCCTTCTCCCATGTCTGAGCCCGATGCGGCTCCCGCCCCCGCAACCTCCACCACCGGATACCGCGACCTGCTGCGCACCGGCGAGTTCGCCGGACTGTACGCCGGCTTCACCCTCACGGCCGCCGCGACCACCCTGGCGGGCTTCGCGCTCGGCACCCTCGTCAACGAGCAGACCAGCTCGCCGTTCCTGACGGCCGTCAGCATGTACGGCGCCACCTTCGCCACGGTGCTCGGCGCCCTGACCCTGATGTCCGTCGCCGACGGAAAACGCCCGCGGCGCACGCTGGTCGTGCTCCAGCTGCTCTCGCTGGCGGGCGTCGCGGCCCAGGCCGTGCCCGGCCTGCCGCTGCCCGTCCGGTTCGCCCTGCTGCTGGTGCTCGGCTTCTTCCAGTCCCTCGGTACCGGCACCCGGCTGGGCCTGCTCGCCGAGGTGGTGCCCGCCTCCGCCTACGTGCCGGCGCGCTCCCTGATGAACATCACCGCGGGGGGCACGGCGATCCTCGGCTACGCGGCCGGCGCCGTACTGCTGCGGTTCCTGTCCCCGCAGGGCCTCTTCGCGGTCGCCGCCGCCCTGACCGCACTCGCCCTGGCCGTCGTGGCCGCCACCGTACGGGAGCACTCGATCCGCCTCACCCGCCGCCCCGGGCTGCGGCAGACCTGGACCGCGAACGCCGCCCTCTTCGCCGATCCCGGCCGGCGCCGGCTGCTGCTCAACCTGTGGGTCCCCAACGGCCTGATCGTCGGCTGCGAGGCCCTGTTCATCTCCTACGACCCCGACCACGCCGGGACCTTCCTGGCCGCCGGATCGGCGGGCATGCTCCTCGGCGACCTGGCCGTCGGCCGCCTGCTGACCGCCGACCGGCGCCGCCGCTGCGCCTTCGCCCTGAGGCTGCTGCTCGCCGTCCCGTACCTGCTCTTCGCGACGGAGCCGCCGGTCCTGCTCGCCGCGGCGGCCGTGTTCGTCGCCGGAGCCGGGTTCGCGGCCACCCTGCCCCTCCAGGAGCGGCTGCTCGAACTGACCCCGGACCCGGTCCGCGGCCAGGTCCAGGGCGTGGAGTCGGCCGGCCGGATGACCTGGCAGGGGATCGGCGCCGCGCTCGCCGGCGGCGCGGCCCAGTACCTGGGGCCCGGCACCGCGATCACCGCCGTGGCGGCCGTCTCCGTGGCGGTCACGCTCGTCTTCGTGGACGGCGGCGGCCGCGCCGGCAGCGGCCGCGCCGGCGGTACGCGTCAGGCGAAGAGCCAGCGCGTCTGGCTGTAGCCGCCCTTGCCGAAGCCGAACGCGGTGCGCGGGGCCACCTCGAAGACCAGGGCCTCGCCCGCCTCGGGGCTGACGAACACGCCGTCGCCCACGTCGAAGTGCCATTCGGCGCCGTACTTCGCCTCCCAGGCGGCGGCCAGGGCGCGCAGCCGGGCCGGGTCGGTCACGCGCGCCGCCTCGCCCTCGACCACCAGGTCGAAGCCCTCGTGCAGGGCGTTCGTGCCGGTGGTGAGGACGACGTGCGCGTTCCTCCGGAGGTTCTTGGCCTTGCGCTCCTGCGGCCCGGTACAGAAGTGCAGTGCGCCGTCGGCCCAGACGCCGATCAGCGGCGTGACGTGCGGCCGCGCGTCGGGGCGTACGGTCGTGAGCCAGTAGAGCTCCGCCTCCGCCAGCCGGGTGACGGCCTGCGACCACGGCACCGCGGTCGCCTGCTCGTCGCTGTAGCGCGCGTCGAGCTCGGTGCGCGGTTCCTCGTCGGGCATGGAGCGTCCTCCTGACCGGACCTGACCTGATGTGGTCCCACTGAGCCAAGGTTCACATATCGCGGCCGGCCCCGCCCCTGTCCCCGGGGCCGTCCTCCTCATCCGCGTCGTAGCACGGCCGATGCCACATCGGCATCCCGAACCAGAGCCAGACGATCCCGCTGAAGGTGACAGCGGGGGGGACGGTGACCGTCAGGAAGGGCTGGGGCTCCAGGTCCGACCAGGCGAGCGGCTGCTCGGGGTCGTAGCCGCTCTACGTGACGTACAGGCCAGCGCCGAGCCCCGCCCGGTTGCGCGTACCGGACGGGGCCGTGGGGCTCAGGGGGCCGGCGGGGGAGCGTCAGGCGGTGGGGAAGTTGTCCGCGGTGCGGATGCGGTCGCGGATCCAGACGCCGGCGGGCCCCAGCGAACCGGTCCCAGCCCAGGGGCCGTTGGCGTCGCAGGTGCCCGGCTTGAAGACGGCTCCGGTGCGGTTGTCGTCGGAGAAGTTCCAGTTCGTCCAGCTGATCTTCTTGGCCGCCATCAGGTCGAGGTACTTCTGCGTCATGGCGAAGTCGTTGGAGCCCTCACCGGCGTAGTTCTGCGTGCCGAACTCGGTGACGAACACGGGGATCCGGTCGGCGGCGCGGGAGAGGGTGTCGAGGTACTCCTCGCGGTGCGAGTACGCGTAGAAGTGGAAGGTGTACATGATGTTGGACGCGTTCACCTGGTTGTTGACGACCTCGGTCTCGTTGCCGTCCTCGGAGACGCCGAAGGAGGACCAGGCACGGGTGCCGACCAGGACCGGTGCGTCGGAGTCGATGTTCCGGATGACCGGGATGATCTGCTCCGCGTAGCTCTTGATCTCGGCCCAGCTCACACCGCTCGGCTCGTTGGCGATCTCGTAGAAGATGTTGTTCTTGCCCTTGTGGCGGTTCGCGATCGCGCTGAAGAAGGTCTTGGCCCGGGCCAGGTTGTAGTTCGGGTCGCCCGGGTCGAGCATGTGCCAGTCGACGATCACGTACATGCCGCGGGCCGTGGCCTGCTCGATGAGCGAGTGGGCGAGGTCGGTGAACTTCTGCGGGTCGGACTCGTAGCCGCCCTCCTGGACGTACGTGGACACGCGCAGGACGTCGGCGTTCCAGTCCTTCGCGAGGGCGTCGAGCGAACCGCCGGTGAGGCACTGCGCGTACCACTGGGTGCCGTGGGTGCTCATGCCGCGCAGCTGGACGGGCTTGCCGTACTGGTTGCAGAGCTTGGTGCCGCAGACGGTGAGCCGGCCGTTGATGCCGACCGGGGTGGTGCCAGGCCCGGGCGGGGTGGTGCCGGTGTCGACCGTGAGGTGGTCGACGTTGGGGCCGCCGCCCGCGGTGGTGGCCGTGGCCCGGATGGTGTTGGCGCCGGCCTTGAGGGCGGCGCTCAGGCTGGTGGTGGACCAGGAGGTCCAGGCTCCGGTGCCGTTGAACGCCTTGTTCGACGCGACGGCGGTGCCGTTGACCGTGATGGTCATCGGGCGGTTGGCGGTGGTGCCGTTGGCGTAGCGCAGGCCCAGCGTGGCGGTGCCGGCCTGGGCCGAGTTGACCGTCCACTCGACGTAACTGCCGCTGAGGCTGTCGTAGTTGACGAACCCGCTGCCGGTGAATCCTGCGTGGTTGGACTCGGCCGCGCCCCGGGAGATGGTGGCGCTCTCCGCCTCGTGGGTGACGGGAGCGGCCGGCGCGCCCGAGGCGCCGGGTGCGGTGGTGAGGGCTATGAGCAGGGCGCTGACGAGAGTTCCGGCTCCGGCGAGGGAACGCAGCCGAACACGTGGGGGTCTCAAGGTGTCTCCATCCCGTTGACGATCCGGCGATCGTAAGGAAACTTTCCTAATGGCATGGAATAGCAGCGTCCGCCCGGTCCGCACAAGACCCCGTGCATGCAATCCATGTATGTGGATGACTTATTGATGCTGAGACAGTTATTGACCAGCTGGATCGATGAATCGCAGAGCCGCATCCACCACCTTGGCGACCTCCCTGGCCGGGGTCCTCGCCCTCACCGCCCTCACCGGCTGCGGCGGTGACCCGGACGCCGCCTCCGGCGCCGGCGACGACAAGGCCCCGCTCACCGTCTGGGTCCGCAAGCCCCCGGGCTCGCCCACCGAGCAGACCCACAGGGAGCTGGCCGCCGCCTTCACCCGGTCCACCGGCATCCAGGCCGAAGTCACCGCCCTGTTCGACGACTTCGAGACGAAACTCCAGCAGGCCGCGGCGCAGCGGAAGCTCCCGGCCTGATCGTCAACGACACCGCGCAGCTCGGCACCCTGGTCAAGCAGGGCCTGGTCCGCGAGGTGGCGCAGTCCGAGCTCGCGGGCGGCGACCAGCTCATACCCGCCTCCTGGGAGGCCGCCCGGGCCGCCGACGGCAAGTACTACGGAGTCCCCTTCTCCGCGCAGACCTTCGCCCTGTTCGTGCGCAAGGACTGGCGGGAGAAGCTGGGCATCGCGCCGCCCGCCGACTGGGACCAGCTCGACGCGCTGGCCACCGCCTTCACCACCGGGGACCCGGACGGCAACGGCCGGCCCGACACCTACGGCTACGTGGTCCCCGGCACCACCAAGCGCGGCTACATGGACTGGTACTTCTCCAGCTTCCTGTGGTCGGCGGGCGGCGAGTACTTCACCGGCGAGGGCCGGAACCTCGCGCCCGCCATCGGCGGCCCGGAGGCCGTACGGGCCGCGCAGCACCTCAAGGACCAGTTCTGCGCCGACAAGAGCGCAGGTGTTCGACAAGGTCTACCGCGAGGCGGGCCGCTACTCCCCGGTCGTCAAGGAGTGGACGCCCTTTCGCCAGGCCTCCGCCGAAGCCCTCAACGGCCTGGTCGCCGACTGCGGTTCCGACCCCGGGGCCGTCCTCGAAAAGCTCGCCGGCGCCTTCTCCGAGGAGCTGAAGAGGCAGGGAGCGTCCTGATGCAGCGGCCGTGGCGGGGCCGGGCCGCTCCCTGGCTGTTCCTCGCCCCGGCGCTGCTGCTCTTCGCGCTCTTCAAGTTCCTGCCCATGTGGCGGGCGATCGAGATGAGCTTCCACGAGGTGCGGCCCTACCTGGGCGACCGCTGGGTGGGATGGGCCAACTACCGGCAGGTCGTGTCCGACGGGGCCTTCCTCGACGCCATCGGGCACACCGTGGTCCTGGCCCTCGGCCAGACCGGCGGCTCGGTGGTCCTCGGACTGGCCCTCGCCCTGCTGCTGGAGGGCACCGCACGCCGGCTGTGGATCGTACGCACCGCCGTCTTCCTGCCGACGGTGACGGCCATGGCGGTGGTCGCCGAGGTCTGGCGGATCCTCTACCACCCGGCCGCCGACGGAACCGTCAACACCCTCCTCGGCTGGCTGGGAGCAGGCCCCTCCCAGTTCCTCGCCGGCCCCGACAGCGCCCTGTGGTCGGTCATGGCCGTGGGCGTGTGGCGCGGCGCCCCCTACGACATGATGATCTTCATCGCGGCCCTCGCGGGCGTCGACCGGACCCTGTACGAGGCCGCCGCCGCGGACGGCGCCGGCGTCGCCCGCAGGCTCTGGCACGTCACCCTGCCCGCCCTGCGCCCCGCCTTCACCATCCTGCTCACGCTCGCCGCGATCCGCTCCCTGCGGGTCTTCACCGAGATCTTCCTGCTCACCAACGGCGGACCCAGCGGCTCCACCGAGGTCCTGATGACCCTCGTCTACAAACTCGGCCTGGAACGGGGCGAACTCGGCATCGCCGCCGCCGGCTCCATGATCCTGCTGGCCGCGTCCGTCACCCTCACACTCGCCGTCCGGCTGTCGCGGACCGGCACCGGAAAGGAGGCCGGCTGCTGTCCTTTCCGCTGACCCCGTTCACCCCCGACGACAAGGTGGACCTGGCCGTCTTCCCCGCACACCTGGAGCAGCAGATCGCAGCCGGCCCCGCCGCGCTCTTCGTCGCCTGCGGCACCGGCGAGTTCACCGCCCTGTCCCCGGACGAGTACCGCGACGTGGTCGCCACCGCCGTCCGCGTCGCCGACGGCCGGCTCCCCGTCGTCGCCGGCTGCGGCGGAGGCCCCCGCCTGGCCCGCGAGTTCGCCGAGACCGCCGCCGCGTGCGGAGCCGACGGACTGCTGATGCTCCCGCCCTACCTCGTCTCCTCCACCCCCGCCGGCCTCGTCGACCACATCCGCTACGTCGCCGCCGCCACCGCCCTCCCCGTCACCGTCTACCAGCGGGCCAACGCCGTCCTCGACGAGGCCGCCGCCCTCGCCCTCCTCGACATCCCCACCGTCACCGGCATCAAGGACGGCCGCGGCGACGTCGACGCGATGCTGCGCCTGGTCACCGCCGTCCGCACCAGCGGCCACCCCCGCGCTGACGCCTTCGGCTTCCTCAACGGCCTGCCCACCGCCGAGCTCTCCGTCCAGGCGTACGAGGCCATCGGCGTCGAGTGCTACTCCTCCGCCGTGCTCTGCTTCGCACCCGACCTCGCGGCCGCCTTCCACCGCGCCGTACGGGCCGGGAACAAGGACGCCGTCCGGACCCTGCTCGCCGAGTTCTACCTGCCCTTCGTCGCCCTGCGCGACGAAGCACCCGGCTACGCCGTCGCCCTGGTCAAGGCCGAAGCGCGGCAGGCCGGCCTGGACATGGGATCCGTCCGGCCGCCGCTCGTCGACCCCGCCGCCGCACACGAACGGCGGCTCGCCGAGGTCATCGCCCGCGGCCGCGCCGCACTCGCCCGGCTGGAGGTCTGATGCGCATCCGGGAAACGGTCGTCACCCCCGTCGCCTTCCCCGACCCGCCGCTGCTCAACTCCGCCGGCGTGCACGAGCCGTGGGCCCTGCGCGCCATCGTCGAACTCCACTGCGGCGACGGCCTCGTCGGCCTCGGCGAAACCTACGGCGACGCACCCCACCTGCGGCTCCTGAACGCCGTCGGCCCCGCCCTCACCGGACTCGACCCCTTCGACACCCACGCCCTGCTGCGCCGCGTCCGCACCGTACTCGGCGAGGACACCGACACCCCCGACTGGCACGGACTGACCGGCGGATCCAGCCCCCACAAGACCACCCTGCGCGTCCTCAGCCCCTTCGAGACCGCCTGCCTGGACCTCCAGGGACAGCTCGCCGGCCGGCCCGTCGCCGACCTCCTCGGCGGCCGCGTCCGCGACCGCGTCCCCTACTCCGCCTACCTCTTCCACAAACGGGCCGCGCACCCGGGAGCCCCGGAGGGCGGGGACCCGTACGGCGAGGCCCTCGACCCGGAAGGCATCGTCGCCCAGGCCCGGCAGCTGACCGGCACGTACGGATTCCGCTCGATCAAGCTCAAGGGCGGAGTGCTCCCGCCCGACCGGGAGATCGAGGCGATCCGCGCCCTGCGCGAAGCCTTCCCGGACCACCCGCTGCGCCTCGACCCCAACGCCGCCTGGACGGTGGAGACCTCGCGCCGCGTCGCGGCCGAGACCGAAGGCCTCCTGGAGTACCTCGAGGACCCCACCCCCGGCGTCGACGGCATGGCCGAGGTCGCCCGCACCGCCCCCATGCCGCTCGCCACCAACATGGTGGTCGTCGCCCCCGAGGACATACCGCGCGGCTTCACCGAGCGCGCCGTCGGCGTCGTCCTCGCTGACCACCACTACTGGGGCGGGCTGCGCCGCACCGCGGAACTCGCCGCGATCTGCCGGACCTGGGGCATCGGCGTCTCCATGCACTCCAACAGCCACCTCGGCATCAGCCTCGCCGCCATGACCCAGCTCGGCGCCGCCCTGCCGGAGCTGTCCTACGCCGCCGACACCCACACGCCCTGGCAGTACGGGGCGGACGTCCTCGCCGAGCCGCTGCGCATCACCGACGGATCCGTCGCCGTCCCCGACCGTCCGGGACTCGGCGTCCGCCTCGACCCCGACGCGCTGGCCCGCCTCCACGAGAACTACCTGCGGTGCGGCATCCGGGAACGGGACGACACCGGGTACATGCGGCGCTTCGACCCCTCCTTCCGCAAGCGGCGGCCCCGATGGTGACCCCGACCGTCTCCGCCCACGCCTACCCGTGGGACGTCCTCGACGACCCCGCCTTCCCCGACCGGGTCCGGGACGCCGGCCTGGACGCCGTCACCCTCGCCCTCAGCTACCACTCCACCCGGGCCGCCACCCCGCTGCACCCGCAGCGCCGGTTCGTCGACGCCCGCCACTTCGCGCTCTACCGCCCCGTGGACCACCGGGCCTGGTCCGGCCGCCGCCTGGTGCCCTCCCGAGCCGACTGGGCGCCCGGCCCCGACCCGGGCGGCGCCGCCGTCGAGGCACTCGCCGCGGCCGGCATCCCGGTCAACGCCTGGCTGGTCCTCGCCCACAACAGCCGCCTGGGCACCCTCCACCCGCGGCTCGCCGTCACCAACTGCTTCGGCGAGCCCTACCCGTACGCCCTGTGCCCCGCGCAGCCGGAGGTACGCGAGTACTGCGCCACCCTCGCCGCCGAAGCACTGCGCGGGCTCACCCCCGGCGCGGTCCGCGGAGTGTCCCTGGAGTCCGCCGGACAGCTCGGCGCCGTCCACCTCGGCTGCCATGAGAAGACCGACGGCGCCTACCCGGCCGCCGCCCTGCGCGCCCTGTCCGTGTGCTGCTGCGCCGCCTGCCGCGCCCGCTGGCGGGCCGCCGGACTCGACCCCGGCGAGGCCGTGGCCCTGCTGCGCCGCTCGGCGACCGCCGCCGACGGCCCGCCGGTCCCGGACGCGCCCGGATCCGTACTCCTCGCGGCCCGGCACACCGCGGCCGACGAGCTGCGCGG
Organism: Streptomyces sp. NPDC058525; assembly: GCF_042719495.1. Taxonomy (NCBI): domain Bacteria; kingdom Bacillati; phylum Actinomycetota; class Actinomycetes; order Kitasatosporales; family Streptomycetaceae; genus Streptomyces; species Streptomyces sp. NPDC058525. The sequence continues at coordinate 104,687 of NZ_JBHXNP010000012.1, read as the reverse complement.
GCAGGTGCTGGCCGCCGTACGGGAGACCCTGCCCGGCGTACCGGTCACCCTGCACGCCCACCCGGACCCGTGGGCCACCGGGCCCTCTCCCGGGCTGACGGCCCGGGCCGCCGAGGACGTGGACGCCCTCCTCGTGCCCTGCTGGCCGACGGGCCCCGGCTCCGCCTCACTCGTCGAGGCGGCCGCACGCCACGGCTTGCCCGTCGACGCCTACGTCACCGCCCAGCCGCCGGCCGACCCCGAAAGGCTGCCCGCCCACGTACGCGGCCTGCGCGCCGCCGGGGCGAGCCGGCTCAGCCTCTACCACCTGGGCCTGCTGCCGCCCCCGCGGCTGCCGCTGCTGGCCCGCCTGGCGAAGGAGTTCCGCTCATGACCCTCATGACCCCGCCCCGCACTCCGTCCCCCGACCCGCCCCGCACCCTCCTGCTGACCGGCGCCGCGGGCGGCGTCGGCGGCTTCCTGCGGGCGAGCCTGCCCGGCTACGGCTACCGGCTGCGGCTCGCCGACCTGAAGCCGGTCGAGGGCGCCGAGTCCCTCGTCTTCGACCTGCGCGACGCGGACGCGGTCCGCGCGGCGGTGCGCGGTGTCGACGCCGTGGTCCACCTCGGCGGGATCTCCCTCGAGGACACCTTCGAGGCCGTCCTCGGAGCCAACGTCCAGGGCACCTACCACCTCTACGAGGCCGTCCGGCGGGAAGGAATCCGCCGGGTCGTGTTCGCGAGCAGCAACCACGCCGTCGGCTACGTGCCCCTGACCGGCGGCGCACCCATCGGCAGCGCGGTCGGGCCGCGCCCGGACACGTACTACGGCCTGTCCAAGGCCTTCGGGGAGAACCTCGCCTCCCTCTACGCCGACAAGTACGGGGTCGAGACCGTCTCGCTGCGGATCGGCTCCTGCTTCCCCGAGCCGCGCTCGGTCCGCATGCTGGCCACCTGGCTCAGCCCGGCCGACTGCGCCCGTCTCGTGCACGCGGCCCTCACCGCCCCGGACGTCGGCCACACCGTCGTCAACGGCATCAGCGCCAACACCCGTGCCTGGTGGGACCTCGGCTCGGCGCGCGCCCTCGGCTACGCCCCGCAGGACGACGCGGAGGCCTACGCCGAGGCACTGCTCGCCGCGCACGGTCCCCTCGACCCCGCCCACCCCGACGCCCGCTACGTCGGAGGCTCCTTCACCCTGGCGGACCCGCACGGCACCGGCTGAGCGGCCGGGCGGCCTGGATCCGGCCGCCCGGCGGGGTGGTGCCGTGCCCCAACACGGCACCACCCGGGGGTTCGAGAAGCGTCAGAGGTTGACGCAGGTGTTGCCGGCGGCCGGGTTGAGCGCCCCGATGATGTTGATGGAGTTGCCGCAGACGTTGATCGGGATGTGCACCGGAATCTGGATCAGGTTTCCGGACAGGACACCGGGGGAGCCGGCCGCAATACCCGAGGCTTCGGCGTCGGCGGACGCGACCGAGGCACCACCGAGGAGCGCGAAGCCGACGGCGAGGGCCAGCCCGGCACTCTTCAGGACACGCGACATGTGAAATCTCCTTGTACAGACGGCAAGCGCAGCCAGGCTGCGCCGGGGGCCCCGGACGGGGTCCGCACCCTTGCTTCGGCAGCCCTCGCCCCGCCCGCCCGGCCCCGCCCGCCGGATTCCCCCGAAGGAGTGCGCCGGGCGGCTGCATTCGGCGGCACCCGGTTCCACACCGGGAACGGATCGCAGGCCGGACCGCCGACCCCCGCGCACCCGAAACCGATCACCGGGCGAATCTGCCGCCGTCCACCAGCAGACGGGGCAAACGCTTTTGCGGTGAGGGCGGGGAGCTGACGGCCGTTCGCGTGGATTTGCGGAGGGTCCGAACGCGGGTGCGGGGGCCTGCCCCCGACGGGGGATACCTCTGGTGCCTCCGAACCGAGGAGAGGGAACGCATGAGGAATCGACTCGTACTCGCCGGGTCCGCCGTCGTGGCAAGTGTCGGACTGTGCATCGCGGCCGCGCCCGCCACGGCGGCGCAGGTCCCCCTGAACCTCAGTGTCGGCTGCGGCGACGTGGCCGGGCTCATCGCGGCCATCGGACAGGCGAACGCACAGCCCGAGGGCGGCACGATCAGGCTGGTCAAGGACTGCGCCTACCGTTTCCAGGACGACTTCGATGACTCGGGCACCGCCCTGCCGGCCATCACCGGGAAGGTCGGCCTCGTCGGCGACAACTCGACCCTGATCCGCTCCGCGAGCGAGGGCCTCCCGTACTTCCGCATCCTCGCCGTCGGTCAGGGCGGCCGGCTCGCCCTGAAGGGCATCGGCGTGACCGGTGGCCACACGGAGGGCAACGGAGCGGGCATCGCCAACCGGGGGACGCTGCGGCTGGAGAACAGCAAGGTCGTGGGCAACCAGTCGGGCGGGGTCGGCGGGGGCATCTCCAACGCGGGCGGCGACGTCACGCTCGTCGACAGCACGGTCCTGACCAACGTGGCCACCTCGTCGGCGGGCGAACCCGGCTTCGGCGGCGGACTCAGCAACGACGCCACCGGCACCCTCACGCTCAGGCGGGCCACCGTCGCCGGCAACACGGCCGACGAGGACGGCGGCGGCATCCAGAACCACGGCACGCTGACCGTCGACCGCAGCTACATCGCGAACAACCAGGCCCGCGACGACAACGGCGGGGGCGTCAACAACCTCGGCAGCGCGGAGATCCGGCAGAGCAGGCTCGTCGAGAACTGGGCCGGCCTCGACGGCGGCGGCATCCACAACGGTGAGGACGCGACGCTGGAGGTGCAGGACACGTCCTTCACCGGCAACAAGGCGGGCAACGACGGCGGAGCCCTGCACAACGAAGGCACCGCCACGCTGAGCGACAGCAAGGTCCAGCGGAACTCGGCGGCCCGCGACGGCGGGGGCCTCAGCAACGAGCAGGTGGCAGGGGCCGACACCGCACAGCTGACGCTCGAACAGACGACCGTTTCGGGGAACCGGGCGGCCGGGGTGGGCGGCAGCATCAGCAACGGGGCCGGCGCGGTCGTGACCCTCACGCAGAGCGAGATCGGTACGAACCTTCCCACGAACTGCTCCGGAACGGTCCCGGGCTGCTCCTGACAGGCACGTCTCGGCAGGTGGAGCACATGGAGCTGCCACGGGCGAGGGGGAGTGGTCGGATCGGTGCATGAACGATCCGTACGCCATTGACGTCCTGGCCGTATCGGCGCCGGCGGGCCTCGCCGAGCGCCGGGCGGCCCGCCGCACGGCGGCCGCCCATGCCGCGAACGCCGAGGAGCTGGAGGAGCTCCTCGACATGCTCGGCCTCCACCCCGACCACGACTCGGCCGCCACCGGCGGCCCGGGCGCACCCTTGCGGCCCCGGCGCACGTAGGACCGGCGCACGTAGCACCGGCGCACGGAGGACCGGCGCACGTAGGACCCCGCGGGCCCGCCGCGCCCCCGCCGGGTGGGCGGGCCCCTGGCCGCGCCGCGGGGCGCCGCCCGGTGTCAGCGGACGGGGCGGCGGGACTGGAGGTCGCGGAGCAGGGCGCGTTCCACCGCGGTGAAGGGGACGTCGGGGCGCAGGCGTTCGGGGTGGCCCGGTGGCGGGCAGTCGAGCGGGGCGGGGCCCGGCCGGTGCTCGGCGCGTGCGATCTCCCCGTTCAGGTGGAGGGTGCCGAAGGAGACCAGGCCTTGCCACACCACGCCCGCCCAGCGCCGTGCAAGGGAAGGCCGCCTGCCGGGTCGCATGTCCACTGTCACCCCATCCGTCGAAACGATCATGCTGCGGTAGATGCTTCCGGCCGGTCCTGGGCCCCCGCTCGACGTCGGCTCGGGGTGTGCTCGCGTCCGGCCGGAGCCGCCCGCACCGCTCACAGCAGGGCCAGCAGCGCCGCCCGGTCGGTCTTGCCGTTGGCGGTGACGGGCAGGGCGGGAACCGACCTGACCTCCTGCGGCACCATGTAGGCGGGCAGGGTCTCGGCGCAGAAGGCGCGCACCCGGGCGGCGTCCGCACTCGCACCCGCACCCGCGCCCGCACCCGCACTCGCGCCCGCACTCGCACTCGCGCCCGCACCCGCGTTCGCACCGGCACTGGCACTGGCACTGGCACTGGCACTGGCACCGGCACCCGTACCCGGTTCCGGGACGACGAACGCGCACAGCACCGTGCCCTCGGCGCCGCGCTCCTCGGCGAACACCGCCACCGCGGCCGTCCCGGCGAGCTCCAGCAGCCGGCGTTCGACCTCCCCGAGCTCCACCCGGTTCCCGCGGATCTGCACCTGCGAGTCGGTCCGCCCCGTCAGCCGGAAGGCGCCGGACGGGTCGCGGTAGGCGAGGTCCCCGGTGCGCAGCAGCGGCTGCCCGGAGCGCGGCTCCAGCGGATCGGGGGCCAGCGCCGCCCTGGTGGCCTCCGGGTCGTCCCAGTACCCGGAGAAGAGCGCGGGGGTCCGCAGCAGGATCTCCCCGGTGGCGTACGGCTCGTCGACGACCCGGCCGTCGGCGTCGACCAGCAGCATCTCCGCGCCGGGGTGGGCCACGCCGATGGACAGGTCCGTCTCGTCCGCGGGCAGCGGCCGGGGCACCTCGGCGAAGGAGGCGGCCATGGACTCGGTGCTGCCGTAGCAGTTGACGATCCGCAGGTCGGGCCGGAGCTCCTGGACGCGGCGCAGCTGCGGCAGGGGGAACTTCTCGCCGCAGAACAGGATCGTGCGCAGCGAGCCGAGGGCGGCGAGCCGGCCGGCGTCGCGGCGCAGTACGGAAGTCCACAGCGACGGCACGCCGTTGACCTGGGTGACCCCTGCCTCGTGCAGCGCGGACAGGAAGCGCCGGGGCCAGCGCACCACCTCGGGCTTGAGCGGCACCACGGCGGCGCCGGCGCCCAGGGCCATGCCGAAGTTCAGCAGCGAGAAGTCGAACTGCAGCGGCGAGGTGGAGGCCACCCGGTCGTGCTCGGTGACCAGCCGTTCGGCCAGCATGCCGCGGTAGAACGCCACGACCGCGCGATGGCTCATCACCACGCCCTTGGGCCGTCCCGTGGTGCCCGAGGTGAAGATGACGTAGGCCGGGTCGGTCACCGACCGCTCGGTGCGCCTGCGCGGCCGGGGCGCGGGCGTGCGTTCGGCGCTCACCCCGGCCGCGGTGAACGTGGCCGTGCCCGTGGCCGCGGGGAGTTCGGTGCCGGGCGTGCCGGCGTCCCGCAGGTGCAGCACCGGATCCGTGGCGGCGACGATCGACAGCAGCCGCTCCCGCGGGGTCTGCGGGCTGACCGGGATGAAGGCCGCGCCCAGCGTGGAGCAGGCGAGCAGCGCGGCGAGGGCCGCGGCGGAGGCGTCGGCCTCCAGGACGACGCGGTCACCGACGCCGACCCCCAGCGCGGCGAGCCCCTCGGTGAGCGCGTCCACCGCCGTGGCCAGTTCCCGATAGGTGGTCTCCAGGGTCCCGCTATCGGCCGGCTCGATGACGGCCGGCCGGTCCGGGAAAGTCGCCGCGGCCGCCAGCAGGAATTCGTGCAGGAATTCCGCAGGTGAAGCGCCATAAGGAGGGGACAGTCGGTCGCCGTGGGTCATGTCGGGTCTCCCATTCGTCCTCACAGTGCGTCAATTGCCGCACTGGACATGCTTCAACAGGTTGTGTAATCGTCTCTCCAGTGGCGGAAAAAAGTTTCCGCAATGCAGAATTATCGATGCTCTTTCGAGAATTCTCGGAGCCTCGGTCGATTTCCGCTCGAGAGCAGCTAGAGAAGCGCTGGAAAACCATTCGAATAACACCGGAACTGGAGGTCGGTCCCCAAATGTTTCAGGCCATTCCGCTTTCCCTGGGCCAGCTGTCGGTCTGGCACGACATCCGGGATCTGCCCCCGGCCAGACGCCACGAGCCCAACAACGCCGCCGTCTGGACCCTCCCCCCGGGCACCGGCGTGCACCAGGCCCGCGGCGCCCTCGGCACGCTGGCCCGCCGGCACCCCTCGCTGCGCACCCGCTACGACCTGACCGACCCCGACGCGCCGCGCCAGCTGCCGGCCGACGAGGCCGCCACCGCCGTGCTCGACCAGGTCGAGGCCGACCCGGGAGACCCGGGCCAGGCCGACGCCGTCGCCGCCGAACTCGCCGCCCGCCCCTTCGACCTCGGCTCCGAACACGGCTGGCGCGCCCGCCTGTTGACCCACGGGGACACCGCCCGCGCCCTGGTCTTCGTCAAGCACCACATCGTCGCCGACGCCTGGGCGCAGGAGCTGCTCCGCGTCCAGCTGTCCCAGGCCCTCGCCGTCACCGCCCCCGCTCCCACCGCCGAGGCACCGGCGCCGGGTCCGGCCGAACTGGCCGCCGAGCAGTTCTCCGAGGCCGGGCTGGGCCGGCAGGCCGCGGCCCTGCGGCACTGGGAGCGGCTGCACACCGACACGCCCCGCACCGCCCTCCCGCACCGGCCCGCCGACCGGGGCACCGCCCTGCAGGCCACCCTCCGCTCGGCCCCCGCCCTGGCCGCCGCCCGCGTCCTCGCCGACCGCGCCGGGGTCTCCGTGGCCTGCGTGGTCCTCGCCGCCTACGCCCGCTCCGTGGCCCGGCTGTGCGCCGACGGCCGGGCCGAACCGGAGGCCCTGACCGTCCAGTTGATGAGCGCCAACCGGTTCACGCCCCGCTGGAAGGGCCTGGTCACCTCCATGAACCAGTGGGCGCCCGCGCTGCTCCCGCTGCCGCCCGCCACCAACCTCGTCGGCCTCGCCCGCGCCGCCAACTGGAGCAGCCTCACCGCCTTCCGGCACGGCATGCACGACGTCACCGCCGTGGCCCGGCTCCGTGACCGGGCCGCCGCCCCCGAACCCACCTGCGCCTACAACTTCGTAGCGCTGCCCGAGGGAGCCGCCGCCGCGGCCGCCGGCACCGGGCCCGAGCCGGGCGACCAGAGCCCCGCCCTGCGCTGGGAGACCCCGTTCACCACCATCGGACCGCGCTGCTACGCCCGCGCCGACGACATCGACGGCGTCCTGTCCGTCCGGCTCACCGTCCGCGACCTCGGCCGGGACCAGGTCGCCGCCCTTCTGTGGGACCTGCACGCACGGCTGCTCACCGAAGGGAAGACGGCATGACCGCGCCGACCACGCCCGTACCCGCCCAGGCCCCCGCACCCGCCCCCGCGCCCGCCGCCCCGCGCCCGAGCCTGTGGCGCAACGGCGACTTCCTCAAGCTGTGGTCCGGCCAGACCGTGTCGCTGTGCGGCACCTACGTCACCCAGCTCGCGCTGCCGTTCGTCGCCCTCACCGTGTTCGACGCCTCGGCCGCCCAGGTCGGCACCCTGACCGCCGTGCAGTTCCTGCCCGTCCTGCTGCTCACCGTGTTCGCCGGCCGCTGGGCGGACCGCCGCAGGCGCCGGCCCCTGCTCGTCGGCGCCGACCTGGTCCGCGCCGTCGCGCTGGCCGCCGTACCGCTCGCCTGGTGGGCCGACGGACTCAGCCTCGGCCTGCTCTACACGGTCGCCTTCGCCGTGGGCTGCTGCAACGCGGTCTTCGACGTCGCCTACCTCTCGTACCTGCCGAGCCTCGTCGACCGCCGGGACCTGGTCGCCGCCAACAGCAAGCTCCAGGGCAGCTACGCGGTCGCCCAGGTCGGCGGCCCCGGACTCGGCGGCCTCCTCATCCGCTTCGCGGGCGCCCCCCTCGCCCTGCTGATCGACGTGGCCTCGTACCTGGTCTCCGCCGTGAGCCTGCTCCTGATCCGCACCCGCGAGGACGCCCCGGCGCGGCCCCGCCCCGATGAGGACGGCGGACTGGCGCGCCAGCTCGGCGCCGGATTCACCTTCATCCTCAAGGAACCGGCCCTGCGCCTGCTCACCCTCAAGGGCGCCTGGTTCAACCTGTGTGAACAGGCCCTGCTCACCGTCTTCCTGGTCTACGCCGTACGGGAACTCGGCCTGGGCGCCGGCGCCCTGGGCACCTGCATCGGCCTCGGCAGCCTCGGAGCCGTGCTCGGCACCGTCCTCGCCCGCCGCGCCGGCCGGGCCCTCGGCGTCGCCCGCGTCCTGGTCGGCTCCATGCTCCTCGGCTGCGCCGCGCCCGCCGTCATCCTCCTGTCCGACGGCAGCGACCCGGCCTCCCTCGCCCTGATCACCGCTTCGTTCGCGGTGTTCAGCATCGGATTCACCGTCTTCAACGTCTACTTCGTCACCCTGCGGCAGACCGTCACCCCTCCGGACCGCCTGGGACGGGTCACCGCCGCCTACCGCACCGTGGCCTTCGGAACCTTCCCGCTCGGCGCCTGGGCGGGCGGCGCCCTCGCCGGACAGCTGGGCCTGCACACCGCACTCGTCGTGGTCTGCGCCGCCTTCGCGGCCGGCTGGCTGCTGTTCGCCGCCTCGTCCCGCGTGCTGCGTCCGCTGACCGTCTCCCTCGACTGAGCACACCGAGCCCACCGAGCAAGCCTGAGCAAGCCCGAGCAAGCCCGAGCACGCCCCGGCGACACCGGGCACGCTCCGCCGCCTTCCCGCACCCGCCCTCTGGAGGCTCCGCCATGCCCGAACACGTGATCATCATCCACCGGTGGACCGACCGCTACGCCGACTACGCCGCCTACGTCGACCACACCGCGCACCGCGTCAGCTACGTCACCACCGACCGCGCCGTCCGCTCGCTCCCCACCGGGCAGGCCGCCGGGGTGGCCCTCGTCGACAGCACCGAGAACGTCCCCGCGGTGCACGCCGGGGTCGCCGAGCTGGTGGCCCGCAGCGGCCCCCCGACCCGGATCGTCGCCCTCCAGGAGACCGACCTGGACCTCGCCGCCGAGCTCCGCGCCGCCCACGGCCTGCCCGGCACGCACCCCGCCGACCTGGAACCGCTGCGCGACAAGCTGGTCATGGCCCGTCGGCTGCACGCCGCCGCACTGCCCGCCCCCGCCACCGAGGAAGCCCCGGACCGGGCGGCCATCGCGGAGTTCGCCGCCCGCCACGGCTGGCCCGTGCTCGTCAAGCCCCGCCGCGGCACCGCCAGCGCCGCCATCACCCGCCTCGACGACGCCGCCCAGCTGGCCGCATACCGGCTGCCCGAGGGCACCGAGATGATCGTGCAGCCCTGGCAGCCGCACCAGGTGCTGCACGTCGACGGCGTCTACACCGGGTCCTGCCTCGGCGCCTGGCGGGCCTCCCGCTACCTCAACACCTGCCTGGAGTTCACCTCCGGCAGCGCGCTGGGCTCCGTGGAGATCGACCACGAGGCCACCCTGGAAGCCGTCGGCGCGCTCACCCTCGCCACCGCCCGGGCCCTGTTCACCGGACCCTCCGTCTTCCACCTCGAACTCTTCCGCGACGAACTCGGCGGGCTCTCCGTCCTGGAGATGGCCGCCCGGCCCGGCGGCGCCGAAGTCCCCTTCGTATGGCGCGAGGTGCACGGCATCGACCTGATGGCCGCCTCCTTCTCCCACCAGACCGGCCTGCCCGACACCTCGGGCACCGCCGTCGACGACCCCTCGCAGGTCGCCGGGTGGCTGCTCGTGCCCCCGTCCGAAGCCGCGCCCAGCCGGGTCCGCGCCGTCAGCTCCCACCAGGGCGACGGCCCCTACGCCGAGGCCCTCCCGGCCGTCGGCGCCCTCGTCACCGGCGGCGGCTACGAGCACGCCGGAGCCCGCTTCCGCTTCCGCGGCCACAGCACCGCCGAGGTCGAGACCGCCGTACGGCGCATCGCCCGGACCGCCCGGCTCGACACCACCGCGCTCGATCCCGAAGCCCCCGCCCGCGTCGTCGTCGTGGGCTGCGGCACCCCCGCCTACCGCTCGTACTCCCTCGAAGCGGTCGCGGCCCGCGCGGACGCCGCGCTCGTCCAGCCCGCCCCCGCCGACTGGCAGCTCCCGTACGTCCAGGACCGCCACCGCACCGCCGACACCAGGGACCCCGAAGCGACCGCCGCCGCCGTCGCCTCGCTCCTCGCCGGTCACGCCGGCCCCGCCGGAGTCCTGACCTGGGACGAGACCCTGCTGCGCACCACCGCCGGGGTCGCGGCCCGGCTCGGCCTGGCGCACATGAGCCCCGAGGCCGTCGACCGCTGCCGGGACAAGCTCACCACCCGCCGCATCCTGGGCGCCGCGGGCGTCCCCTCGGCCGGGTTCCGCCACGTCCGCACACCGGCCGAGGCCCTGGACGCCGCCGAGGCCCTCGGCTACCCCGTCGTCGTCAAGCCCCGCGCCCTGGCCGGCTCCATCGGCGTCACCCTCGCCGCCGACCCCGGCGAACTCGCCACCGCCTTCGAACAGGCCGCCGGATCGGCCTTCCCCGGCATCACCGGACTCGACGGCGTGATCGTCGAGGAGTACCTGACCGGTCCCGAGATCAGCGTGGACTGCGCCGTCCGGGGCGGCCGGGCCGTGGTGGCCAACGTCGCACGCAAGCGCCTCGGCTTCGCCCCCCACTTCGAGGAGGTCGGCCACCTCGTCGCGCCCTGGCGGCACGAACCCTGGGCCGACGCCGTCGAGACCGTGGTCACCGAGGCCCACGCGGCGCTCGGCATCCGCACCGGCCTCACCCACACCGAGCTGCGGCTCACCCCCACCGGACCGCGCGTCGTGGAGGTCAACGGCCGCCTCGGCGGGGACTTCATCCCGCTGCTCGGCGCCCTCGCCACCGGCGTCGACCTGGTCGCCGCCGCCGCCGACATCGCACTCGGCCGCACCCCCGACCTCACCCCGGCGCGGGACCGCTGCGCCGAGGTCACCTTCGTCTACCCGCCGCACGACGGGCAGGTCCGCTCCCTCGACCTCAGCGCCGCCGAAGCCGTCCCGGGCGTCGAACGGGTCGTCGCGCTGGCCGCCCCCGGCACCGAACTCCTCCTGCCGCCGCGCGGCATCGTCCCGCGCCTCGCCGCCGTACTGGTCACCGGGGACACCCCCGAGCAGTGCGCCACCGCCTCGGCGGCCGCCGCCCGCGCCGTACGCGCGGACGTCACCCCGCTGGTCACGGCCGCCGGCTGACACCCCGCCGGGCCCTGCCCGCCCCGCACCTCACGCAGTACCGCACCCCGTACCGACCGAACGCACGCGACACCACGACCGTACGCATCCGATGAAAGGCGACCACCATGTGGACCCTCGGCGTCAACGCACCCCCCACCGGCTGGCACGACACCGCCGCCTGCCTCGTCAACGGCGAGGGCGAGATCATCGCCTTCAGCGAGGAAGAGCGGATCAACCGCCACCGCCACTCGCTGTACCGCAAGCCCGTCAGCGCCGCCCGGCTGTGCCTCGAACGGGCCGGCATCAGCCCCGCCGACATCGACGTCGTCGCCCTCGGCTGGGACGTCGACCAGCTCTACCCCGGCCGCTTCACCAGCGACGCCGACTTCCTCGCGTACGCCGTCGGACTCGACTTCGGCAGCCGCCTCCCCGAGGTCGTCCGCGTCCCGCACCACGCCGCGCACGCCGCCTCCGCCTTCTACGCCTCGCCGTTCCGCAAGGCCGGCGTCCTGGTCATCGACGGCCACGGCGAGAACGAGTCCTCCAGCATCTGGACCTTCGAGGACGGCAAGGAGCCCCGCCAGGAACGCAGCTGGGGCCGCACCGCCTCCCTCGGCTACGCCTACGACGCCGCCTCCACCTGGCTCGGCTTCTCCTTCCTCAACGCCGGCAAGACCATGGGCCTCGCCGCCTACGGCCGGGCCGCCGGCATGCCGGCCGAGCAGCTCGTCGACATCCGCGACGAGGACTTCCGGCTCGCCATCGCCCCGCTCCCCGAGGCCACCGGCCAGGCCACCGCCGAGGACATCAAGCGGCAGTACGAGGCCCAGGTCGCCGCCTGGCGCGACCGCTACACCCGCATCGTCGGAGCCGACCGCCCGCAGGCCGGCGAGGAGAACCTCCCCGACGACCCCAAGGCCGTGGCCGTCGCCTGGACCGCCCAGCGCATCATCGAGGAGACCGTCACCCACCTCAGCTCCCTCACCCGCAAGATCTCCGGCGTGGACGAGCTCTGCCTGGCCGGCGGCGTCGCCCTCAACTGCTCCACCAACGGCACCCTGCCCGGCCCCCTGTACGTCCCGCCCGTGCCGCACGACGCCGGCGTCGCCCTCGGCGCGGCCTGGGCCGTCAGCCCGCCCAAGCAGCACACCGGCACGCTCAGCCCGTACCTGGGCAGCGACATCGGCAGCGCCGCCGGCCTGGACACCACCGGCCTGCACCGGACCGACCTCGACGTCGACGAGGTGACCCGGCTGCTGCTGGCCGGCCGCGTCGGCGCCGTCGCCCAGGGCCGCGCCGAGGTCGGACCCCGCGCCCTGTGCCACCGCTCCATCATCGCCTTCCCCGACAGCGCCGAGGTCAACACCCGGGTCAACACGGTCAAGAACCGCGAGCAGTGGCGCCCCTTCGCCGGCGTCACCCGCCCCGGATACAGCGCCAAGCTGTGGGAGCAGCAGGAGTACCTCAGCCGCTATATGCTCGGCGCCGCCAAGGCCACCGAACTGGGCCGGCAGGTCGCCCCCGGCGTCGTCCACATCGACGGCACCACGCGCCCGCAGGTGCTGCGCGGCGACGACGCCCCGCTCGTCGGAGCCGTCCTCGACACCCTCGAACGCCAGGGCGTCCCGCCGGTCCTGCTGAACACCTCCTTCAACGACAAGGGCGAGCCGATCGTCGACACGGCGGTCCACGCGGTCAACGCCTTCCGGGCGATGCAGCTGGACTTCCTCGTCCTCGACGACTCCCTCTACACGAAGGAGACAGGCCAGGGGGCAGCACGGTGACCACACCCGGAGCCCTCGCCACCGAACGCTTCACCGCCTACGGGCCGCACCACCTCGACGACATCGCCGCCCGCTACGGCCTGCCCGACGACATCCGCGAGACCGTCCGCCGCGTCTCCCAGGTGCTGCCGTTCCGCGTCAACTCCCACGTCCTGGACCAGCTCATCGACTGGGACCGGGTCCCCGACGACCCGATCTTCCAGCTCACCTTCCCCCAGCGGGGCATGCTCACCGCCGCCGACGAGGCGGAGATCGGCGGCCTGCTCGGCGACCGGGCCCGCCGGACCGAACTGCGCGCGGCCGTCGGCCGGATCCGCGCCGGCCTCAACCCGCACCCCTCCGGCCAGCGCGAGCTCAACGTCCCCCACCACGAGGGCCGGCCGGTCCCGGGACTCCAGCACAAGTACCGCGAGACCGTGCTGTACTTCCCCGGCCAGGGCCAGACCTGCCACGCGTACTGCACCTACTGCTTCCGCTGGGCCCAGTTCATCGGCGACGCAGACCTGCGCTTCGCGGCCCCCGACCCCTCCGGCCTGATCGGCTACCTCGGCGAACACCCCGAGGTCCACGACGTGCTCGTGACCGGAGGCGACCCGCTCATCATGTCCACCGAGCGGCTGCGCTCCCACCTCGAACCGCTGCTCGACGTGGAATCCGTACGCACCGTGCGCATCGGCACCAAGTCGCCCGCCTACTGGCCGCAGCGGTTCGTCACCGACCAGGACGCCGACGACCTGCTGCGGCTCTTCGAACAGGTCGTGGCCTCGGGACGGCAGCTCGCGGTGATGGCCCACTTCAGCCACCCCCGCGAACTCGACAACGACCTCGCCCGCCGGGCCCTGGCCCGCATCCGGGCCACCGGCGCCGTCGTCTACTGCCAGGCACCGCTGATCGCGCACGTCAACGACGACGCCGGGGTGTGGAGCGAGCTGTGGCGCTCCGAACTCGCCGCGGGAGCCGTCCCGTACTACCTCTTCGTGGAACGGGACACCGGCCCGCACGAGTACTTCAAGGTGCCGCTGGCCAAAGCCGTCGGGATCTTCCGCGCCGCCTACCGCACCCTGCCCGGCCTCGCCCGTACGGTCCGCGGCCCGGTCATGTCCGCCACCCCGGGCAAGGTCTGCGTCGACGGCGTAGAGGAGACCGCCGAGGGACGCTGGTTCCAGCTGCGCATGGTCCAGGCCCGCAACCCGGCCCTGGTCGGACGCCCGTTCCGGGCCCGCTACTCCACCACGGCCGCATGGCTCGACGACCTCCGGCCGCACCCCGACACCCCCGCCGACCTCGTGGACGCGCTGCGCGGCACGGCCGTCGGCACGGCGAGCGGGCCGGCGGCCCGTACGGAAACCGATCCGGCCCGGGAAGCGGCATGACCCAGCCGTCCCCGAACCTGACCCTCAGCCACCTCGTCGAACAGCGGCGCGCCGCCGGCGAGCCGCTCGTCAACCTCACCTTCGGAGAGGCGCGGCTGCCCGTGCTCCCCGAACTCGCACAGCAGCTCGCCGCGGGCGCCCACCGCGCCTCCTACGGGCCGGTCGCCGGCGCCGAGGACGCCCGCGGCGCCGTCGCCGGCTACTTCGAGCGGCGCGGCCTGCCCACCGATCCGGCCGACATCGTCCTCGCCCCGGGCAGCAAACCGCTGCTGATGGCCCTGAACCTGGCGGCGGACGGGGACGTCCTGCTGCCCCGGCCCGCCTGGAACACCTACGCACCGCAGGTCCGGTACGCGGGCAGGGAACCCCTGGCCGTACCGGTACCCGACGTGTGCGGGGGAGTCCCCGACCCCGGCGCGCTGCGCGGCGCGATCCGCCGCGCCCGCGCCGCCGGGCACACCCCGCGCCTGCTCGTCCTGACCCTGCCCGACAACCCCACCGGCACCTTCGCCCCGCCGGACCTGGTCCGCGAACTCGCCGCCGTCGCCGAGGCCGAGGATCTGCTGATCGTCTCCGACGAGATCTACCGGGACGTCCTGCACGACCCGGCCGCCCCCTTCCTCAGCCCGGCCGAGATCGTGCCCGAGCGCACCGTCGTCACCACCGGGCTGTCCAAATCGCTCGGCATCGGCGGCTGGCGCGTCGGCGCCGCGCGCTTCCCCGCAGGCCCCCGCGGCCGCGCGGTCCGCGACGGGGTCGTCGCCGCCGCGAGCGAGATCTGGTCCACCCTGGCCGGCCCGCTCCAGCAGGTCGCCGCCTACGCGTTCGCCGAACCGGAGTCCGTCCGCACCCGGATGGCCGCCGCGGCCCGCCTGCACGGAGCGGTGGCCCGCGCGGTGCACGCCCGCGCGACCGCCGCCGGCGCGCACTGCCGGCCGCCCACCGCGGGCTTCTACGTCTACCCGGACTTCGAACCGCTGCGCGCCCCGCTGGCCCGGCACGGCATCACCGGCTCCGCCTCGCTCGCCGCACACCTCCTCGACCACGGCGGCGTCGCCGTACTCGCCGGACACCTCCTCGGCGACGACCCGGCGGCCCTCCGCTTCAAGGCGGCCACCAGCCTGCTCTACGGGGACACGGAGCAGCAGCTGAGCGCCCTGCGGGCCGAGGACCCCACCGCCCTCCCGCACATCGCCGGGCAACTCGCCCGGATCGAGGAGGCCTTCACCCGTCTGACCAAGGGGCCCGGGCCCCACCGCAACCGGAGGTCGTCATGAAGTCCCTGCCGCCCACCCCGGAGACCTTCGCCCTCATCGCCGACGCGGGCGACCGGCTGCTGCACGACCTCGACGGGCTCACCGACGCCGACGCGGCCGCCCCCTCCCGCCTCGGCGGCTGGAGCCGCGCCCACGTGCTCAGCCACCTCAGCGCCCAGGTCGACGCCCTGGAGCGGCTGCTGCACTGGGCCCGTACCGGCACCGAGACACCCCAGTACGCCGACCGGCACGCCCGGGACACGGAGATCGAGGACGGCTCCCGGCAGCCCGCCGCCGCCCTCGTCGAGCGGGTACGGGGCTCCGCGGCCCGCTTCCTGACCACCGTCCGCGAGCTGCCCGACCCCGCCTGGCAGACCGTCGTCCGCCCCTTCACCGGCGAACTGTGCACCCCCGGACGGATCCTGGTGATCCGGCTGCGCGAACTCGAAGTCCACCACACCGACCTCGACCTCGGCTACGGCTTCGCCGACATCCCCCGGCCGGCCGCCGACGTCCTGCTCGACGACGTGTCCGGCTACCTCGCCGCGGCCGACGGCACCCCGCCCTGCACGCTGCGCGACGTCGCGGGCGCCCCGGTGGCCGCCTTCGGCTCCGGCGGGCCCGTCGTCACCGGACCGCGCGGCGCCCTGCTCGCCTGGCTCACCGGACGCTCGGCGGGGGAGGGGCTCACCGCGCCCGGCCCGCTGCCCGGGCTGCCCGCCTGGATCTGACGTACCGAACCACCCGGAAGGAACCCCAGATGAACGACCACGCGGCGCCGGCGCCGCTGCCCGAACGCCACGCGCTCGGCTCCGTGCACGCCGAACTGCTCGACTGCATCCAGGTCAACCTGGCCGTGCTCGCCGACCACCACCACGGGCCGGACACCCACCTGCGGCTCGGCTCCGCCCTGCGCTGGCACACCCGCCCGGGGGCCCACGGACTGCCCACCGTCGACCCGTCGCTCGACCAGCGGATCGCGGAGGCCGAACAACTCCTCGGCCTGAAGGCCAGCAGCCGCACCCGGCTCACCGGCGCCGAACTCCAGGACGTCGTACGGGCCCGGGGCACCACGCACTACGTCGTCGCCGACGCGCACGCCATGCCCTGGCTGCCCTACCACGGCCGCCGCCACATGGACCACAGCTTCCTCCTCGCACCCGGACCCGACGGCTTCCACGTCGCCGACGGCTACCGCACCGAGACCCCGTGGGGGCACGCGGTCCCCGGACACTGGGAGTTCGGCGCCGGCGACCTCGCGGGCATCGACACCGCGGAGGTCATCGCCTGGGCGCCGACGCTCCTCGACGCCACCGCGCCGCGGCCCGCGTACGACGGCGGAGACCCCGACGGCTACCTCGCCGCCTACGCCGACCACCCCGACCGCGCGGCCGCCCTCGAACAACTCGCCTCCGAGACCTGGCTGCTGGCCCGGGCCCGCGCCCTGCACGCCCGGTGGCGGGCCCGGCTGTCGCTGCCCGTGGACACCGAGCACCTGCGGCGCTGGGACCTGGTCGTGGAACAGTCCTACCTCGCCCACCGCAGGGTGGCGCGCGGCCGGACCGAACCGCCCGGCGTGCTGGACCGGCTCGCCGCGGCGCTCGCCGCCGACGCCACCGCGTTCGCCGCGCCCGCACCGCAGGCCGCCGCGGAGCCCGTGCGGCGCGAGGCCGTCGCGGACCCGGAGCTGCGGGAGGCCGTCGCGGGCATCGCCGCCTCCGTACTCGGCGCACCCCGCCAACACCTCCTCGACGGAGTCGAGTTCACCGCCTTCCCGACCTTCAGCTCCTTCCGGCTCGTGGAGCTGATCGAACGGGTGGAGCGCGACCTCGACGTGGAACTCGACGCCGACGAGCTGATCCCGGAGAACCTGCGCCGCGTCGACGACCTCTGCCAGATCGCCATCAGCCCCCGGGCGGCCGCCCCGGCTGCATGAGGCGCGTGCGATAAGCCGTACCGGTCTCCGTATCCGCATTCGTATCCGCATTCGCATTCGCATCCGCTCCACGCCCGAGGAAAGGACCCCTCCCATGGACCCCCGTTTCATCGAGATCCTCCGCCCCTCCGTCGACGGCTCCGCCGGCGTCGACATCACCTCCGACACCGACCTGCGCGCCCTCGGCATCGACTCGATGGCCGCGATCGAGCTGCTGTTCACGCTCGAGGACACCTTCGGGATCTCCCTGCCCGACACCGACCTCAACGACGAGACCTTCGCGACCGCCGGCAGCCTCTGGCAGGCCGTCTCCGCCCAGATCTCGCCGGGCCAGGGCTCCCCGGGCCAGGTGGCGGCATGACCACGGCCGTGACCACCGCCGAGGCCGCGTCCGCTGCTGCTGTCGAGGCCTTGGAGGCCGCCGAGGAGGTGGCCGCCGTCGCCGCCGAGCACGCGGCCCGCACCGACCGGGACGCGGTCTTCCCCGTCGAGGCACTCGACGCCCTGCGCCGCACCCGCCTGCTGGGCCTGCTCGTCCCCGCCGAACACGGCGGACCGGGCGGCACCCTGCGCGATGTCGTCGAGGTGACCGAGCGGCTCGGCCGCGCCGACCTGTCCGTGGCCATGATCTTCGCCATGCACTGCCAGCAGGCCGAGGCGCTGGTGCGCCACGCCCACGAGCCGCTGCGCTCCGCCCTGCTGCCCCGGCTCGCGGCCGGCGAGGTCTACCTCGCCTCCGTGACCACCGAGGAGGGCAAGGGCGGCCGGCTCCTCACCGCCGAAGCCGGCCTCGCCGAGCAGGACGGCCACCTGGAGATCGACCGGTTCGCGCCCGTGGTCACCGGCGGAGCCCACGCCGACGGCTTCCTCGTCACCATGCGCAGCCCCGGCGCCACCGCCGGGCACCAGGTCTCGCTCGTCTACGCCGACCGCGAGCAGCTCCACATCACCGGCGACGGGGACTGGCAGCCGCTCGGCATGCGGGCCAGCCACAGCGTGCCGCTGCGCCTCACCGGCAGCGTCCCCGGCCACCAGGTCGTCGGCGAGCACGGCGAGTTCTCCCGCATCGCCGGCGGGATCTTCGCCCCGTACGCCCACCTCGGCTGGTCGGCGGCCTGGCTCGGCACGGCCGCCGGAGCCCTCTCCCGCGTCCTGCGGCTGCTGCGCGCCCCGGACGGCCGGGGCCGCTTCGACATCGGCTCCGAACTGCTGCTGACCCGGCTGTCCCGGGCCCGGCAGCGGCTGGACACCGTCCACGCCCTGCTCCGCCACACCCTCGCCATGGTCGAGGAGGGCACCGAACTGCACACGCCCAGCGGCCAGTTGCTGCTCAACAGCCTGAAGATCACCGCGGCCGAGCAGTGCCACGAGGCCGTCGACGACCTGGTGACGGCGGTCGGGCTGCGCCACGGCTACCTCAAGGACTCGCCGACCCGCCTCGAACAGGCCCTGCGCGACCTGAGGTCCGCCGCCCTCAACTACAGCAACGACCGCCTCCACCTCGCCGACGGCCGCCTCGCCCTGCGCGACACGGGGGTGCGCCTTGTCTGACCTCGGCATCCGCGTCCTGCCCGGTACGCCGCACGAGACGCGGGACGGTACGCCGCACGAGGCGCGGGACGGTACGCCGCACGAGGCGCGGGACGGTACGCCGCACGAGGCGCGGGACGGTACGCCGCACGTCACGCTTGACGGCGCTCTGGAGGCCCTGCCTCCCGGGGCCTCCGGCGCCGAGGTCTGGTCCGCCCTCGGCGGCGCGGGCCATCTGGCCGCCTGCTACCGGGACGGCGACCCGCGCCGCGGGGTGCGCCCCGCCGCGCTCGCCCGGCTGCTGGCCGCCACCGACGCCCGCTTCGGCATCCCCGCCACCCTCTCGGTGAGCGTGCCGCTGGCCACCACCCTGCCGGTCCTGGCCACCGGCACCACCGACCCCGCCCGCCGCGCCCTGGAGGACGCCCTCGCCGGACGGGTCACCACCGCCCTGGCCGCCACCGACGCCACCGCGGGCACCGACCTCAGCGGCCTGCACACGGCCGTCCACGTCGACGGGGACACCGTCGAGGTCACCGGCGAGAAGCAGTGGATCGCCAACGCGACCACCGCCGCCTGGTTCCTGGTCCTGGCCCGCCTGCGCCCCGGTCGCCACTTCACCTCCTTCACCTGGGTGCTCGTCCCGGCCGACGCGCCCGGCGTACACGTCCGGCCCGCCGACTCCTCCCTCTACGCGGCATCCGGCACCGGCCACGTCCGCTTCGACGGCGTACGCCTGACCGCCGGTCACCTCGTGGACCGGGTGGGCATGGGCCTGCCCTCCTTCGCCCGGCACATCGCCACCGAGCGGCTCGCCGGAGCCCTGTGGGGAGTCGCCCTCTGCCGGCGCGTCCTGGCCGACACCCGGACCCGGCTGGCCGCACGGGCCCACGGCGAGGCCACCCTCTGGGACAACGAGGCCATCCGGCAGCGGTTCGCCGCCTGCCTGGTCCGCACCCAGGAACTGAACGCCCTGTGCGAGCAGTTCGCGGAACCCGTGGCCCGCCGCTACGACACCACCGCGGCCGCCACCCTCAAGGCGGCGGCCGGGGCCACCGTCGGCCAGGTGCTCGGCGAGTGCGCGCAGTGGTGGGGAGCCGCCGGGTTCGCCGACGGATCAGTCCAGCAGACCAGGGCGCAGGCGGCCCTGTTCGGGATCGGCGGCGGCGCCACCGAGGTCGTCCTCGCAACGCTCGCCGACTCGGCCGAGCAGGTGCTCGCCCGCCTCGAACCCCGAGGAGACACACGATGACCGCACCGGCATCCACCCCGGCGACCACGGCTGCACCGAGCCCCGCGACCACGGCTGCACCGAGCCCCGCGACCACGGCCACAGCGGCACCGGCGTCCGCACCCACGTCCGTACCGGCACCGGCGGCCACGCCCGCATCCGCACCCGCGTCCGTACCGGCGCAGGCGGCCACGCTCGCATCCGCACCCGCGTCCGTACCGGCGCAGGCGGCCACGCCCGCGTCCGCACCCGCGTCCGTACCGGCGCAGGCGGCCACGCCCGCGTCCGCATCCGCGTCCGTGCAGGCGGCCACGCCCGCGTCCGCATCCGCGTCCGTGCAGGCGGCCACGCCCGCGTCCGCACCTGCGTCCGTGCAGGCGGCCACGCCCGCATCCGCACCCGCGTCCGCACCGGCGGCCACGGAGGCACCCGCACCCGCACCGGCGCCCCCGCCCCCGGCCGCGCCCGACGGGCACCGCACCCTCCATGACTGGTTCGCGGGCTCCGTGGCGGCCCACGCCACGCTGCCCGCGCTGGAGGCCGCCGGCCGCGTCGTCAGCTACGCCGAACTCGACGACCTGGCCGGCCGGATCGCCGCCGCCCTCCTCGACCACCTCGGCGGCCGCGCCCCGCGCAGGGTCGGCCTGCTCGCCGGGCGCACGCTCGTCGCGTACGCCGGATACCTCGCCGTCCAGCGCCTCGGCGCCGCCGTCGTGCCGCTCGGCCCGGCCTTCCCGCACGCCCGCCACGTCACCGTGGCCCGGGCCGCCGCCCTGGACGCCGTACTCGCCGACGAACACGCCGCGCCCGGCCTGACCCTGCCCGCGCCCGTCCTGCGGCTGACCGACGGCGGTCTCGACGCGCTGGCCGCGGGCTCCGCGCCGCCGCCGGTCCAGGGCGGACCCGGCGACCTCGCCTACATCCTGTTCACCTCCGGATCCACCGGCGTGCCCAAGGGCGTCCCGGTCCTCCAGCGCAACGCGGACGCCTTCCTGCGGCAGGTCGTCCCCGCGCACGACGCCGGACCCGGCGCGCGGCTCTCCCAGACCTTCGACCTCACCTTCGACCCCTCCGTCTTCGACATGTTCTGCGCCTGGGGCTCCGGCGCCACCCTCGTCGTCCCCGACCGCACCGAGCTGCTGACCCCGGTCCGGTTCGCCGCCCGGCGCGAGCTGACCCACTGGAACTCCGTACCCTCCCTCGTCTCGCTCGCCCGGCGGCTGCGCCAGCTCCGGCCGGACAGCCTCCCGGCCCTGCGCCGCAGCGTCTTCTGCGGCGAGCCGCTGACCCTGCAACAGGCGGAGGCCTGGCGGCTGGCCGCCCCGTACAGCACCGTGGAGAACGCGTACGGTCCGACGGAGCTGACCGTCACCTGCACCGGCCACCACCTGTCCGGGGAGCCGGACACCTGGCCGCGCACCTCCAACGGCACCGTCCCCATCGGCGGCCCCTACCCCGGCCTGGAGGCGCTCGTACGCGACGGCGAACTGTGCCTGCGGGGCCCCCAGCGCTTCCCCGGATACCTGGACCCCGCCGACAACACCGGCCGTTTCCTCGCCCCCGACGGCAGCCCCTGGGACCCGGCGACGCCGCTCGGCGACGACCACTGGTACCGCACCGGCGACCGGGTCACCGCCCTGCCCGACGGCGGCTACCTCCACCAGGGCCGGCTCGACCAGCAGGTCCAGGTCAACGGCTACCGCGTGGAACTCGGCGAGGTCGAGGCCGCCCTGCGCGAGCAGGACGGCGTCAGCGAGGCGGCCGTTATCGCCGTCCCGAACGCGGGCGGCGGCACCGAACTCGCCGCCGCCTGCTCCGGCCCGCGCCCCGACCGGGCCGCCGCCCTCACGGAGGCCCTGCGCGCCCGCCTGCCCGGCTACATGGTCCCCGCCACGCTCACCGTGCTGGACGCCCTCCCGCTCAACGCCAACGGCAAGACCGACCGCACCGCGCTGCGCACCCTCCTGACCGCTGCCTGAGGGAACCGGTAGAGGATGAAAGGACGTTGGAAGGGGGTGGAGTGACGTACGGTTCACACCACGTGGCACATGCACGCATGACGCGTGACGCGTGACGCATGACGCAGGGGGGCGGTCATGTTCGGTTGGGCACTGCTCAGGCTCTGGGGCGCGCTGCGGGCCTCCGAGTTCACCGGGCCGGAGCCGACGGACCCGGCCGCGGCGGGGGAGCGCGTCCGAAGGCTCGGCACGCTCCCGGCCGAAGAACTGCTGCGCGTCATCGGCAGGGACGGCCGGCCGGGGCCCGGGCAGCTCTGCGCGGACCTGGTCGCGCTGGCGGCCGGCGCGGGCACCGACTGGCAGGACGCCGAGACGGCCGAGGCGATGGGGGAGGTCCTGGCGGCCGCCGGGATGGCCCTCGCGGCGTCGGGCGAGGGCCGCGAAGGCCGTGACGTCCGCACGGCAGGCGAGCGTACGGTGGTCGAGGCCCACGTCCTGCGGGGCATCGCCGCCGACCGGGCGCGGGACGGCGAGGAGGCGCATCGGCAGTTCTCCCGGGCCGACCACCGAGGCAGCGCCGTGGGGAACCCGGTCGCGGTGGCCCTCGGGCGCATCGGGATGCTCGCCACCGCGGAGACCGCACCGGAGGCCGAGAGCCTCCGCGACTCCCTGGACCGGGCGCTGGAGCCGCTGGAGCAGCGGGCGGGCCAGGGGCCGGGCGCCGCCGTCGAGGAGGTGCGCCGGGCGACGGGGGTCCGGGTCTCGGCGCGGGAGGCCGCACACCGGTGGTGGGAGGCCGGGGAGCCCGTCCCGGCGCGGGACCCGCTGGAGCGCTGGCTGTCCGAGCACCGCGGCGGCGACGCGGAGGAACTGTTCGGAGCCTTGCTCCACGGACTGGCGCGGTCCGTGGCCGTGGAGGACGGCCGGGTCGCGGACCGGGCGCGGCTGCTCGACGCCGTGTTCGCGGCCCACCCCCGGTTCGCCGTCTCGGCGTCGACCTGGCCGACCTGGTGCGGGCCCAGCAGACCGACCCGGCGCTGCGGCGCCGCATCCAGGACGAGCGCGCCGAGGTGTACGCACTGCTCACCCGCTACCGGGTCGACGGCTACGGCAGCACGGAGGCGGCGTTCACGGTCTCCGAGCGGCTGCGCGCCCGCTCCCTGCTCGACGCCATGAGCACGGCCGAACTCCGCCCGCCCGCGGGCGTGCCGGGTGAACTGCTCGCCCGGGAAGCCGCCTTGCTGCGCGAGCGGACCGCCGTAGGACAGGCGGCCCACACCGACTGGGCCCTGCACCACGACATCGGCCGGAAGCTGGCCGCCGTATGGTCCGCGATCGCCGAACGCTGTCCGGCGGCCGAGGAGTACGTCGCCATCCGCTGCGCGGCGGTGGCATCACCGGGCGCCGTCCTCGAGGAACTCGCGGGCGAGCGGGTCGTGGTGGCCTCGTACGCACACCTCGGCGACGGCCGCACCGTGCTGTTCACCCTCGACCCCCGCAGCGGTCTGGCCGTCACCGGGATCGACGCGGACTCCGGGCGGATGCTCCGCTTCATCGAGGACAACCTGGGCGGCGCGGGCCGGGTGCGCGAGATGGCGACCGACATGCCCGGGCTCTTCCAGCAGGTGCTCGGCCCGCTGGTGGCCCCGCTGAAGGGGCTGACCACCCCCGGGGACACCGTGCCGATCTGCCCGACCGGGGCCCTGCACAACGTAGCGTTCCACGCCCTGTCACCGGACGGCGGCGCCACCCTCCTGGACCGCAACCCGGTCGGCTACCTGCCCAGCGTCTCCCTGCTCCGTACGCTCGGCCACCGCACGGCGGGCGGCGGCCGGGGCGCCGTCGTGCTCGGCGACCCCGGCGGGGACCTGCCCCACGCCCGCTCCGAGGCGCGGCTGCTCGGCGCGCGCCTGGGGACGAACCCGCTGATCGGCGAGGCGGCCACCCGCGAGCGGGTGCTGCGCGACATGGCCGGCGCGGAGATCCTGCACGCCGCCTGCCACGCCTCGTTCCAGGACGACGACGCCGTCACAGCAGCCGGGCCTTCGCCAGGCGTTCTGCCACCGCCGGTTTGTCCAGGTAGCGGCGGACGTCGTGGGCGTTGAGCTTGCCGTTGTTGACCTTGATGTCCGTGACGGCGGCCGCGAGGTGGTTCAGGCCGCCGAACTTGTTGACCGGGTCGTTGGGTGCGTAGAGGTTGGTCCATTCCACCCCCGCCGGAACCGTCAGCGGGGCACCGGCCGTGTGCACGCCCTTCCTGACGGCCAGCCAGCTCAGCGGCGAGCCGCACGTGATCAGCGACATCACCCCAGGACTCCCATCCGCCGCGGCCGGAACCTCGCCCCGGCTGAGCATGTCGTAGAACACGACGCTGCCCAGCGAATGCGCGATGACCATCCGCGCGCCCGTCGCCGCCAGCGCCGCCCCCACCTCGGCCCGCACCGCGGCCCCGGTCTCCTCCTGGCGCAGGTAGCCGTGCGCCTCGCGGACCAGCCACAGCAGACGGTCCGTCACGCCCCTGCCCGCCACCCGGTCCACGGCCTGGGCCCGCCGCAGGATGCGCGGTGTGAGCCGGCCCGCGCCCAGTGTCTGGCCGGCCATCGGGGAATCGTCCTCCAGGGCGACCGCCGACGGCGCGTACGCGGCCAGGGCGTCCAGGATGAATGCCTCTTCCGTCTCCTCCACGGGGGCTTCGTCATCGGCCGGGTCCGGGCCCAGGCGCATGAACCGGGTCGCCGTTTTCGGGTACACGCCCTGGTACGAGGGGACGGTGAGCTGGACGGGACCTGCCGTCGCCCCGTCCCCGGAGGCGGCCAACGCCTTGGCCACCGACTCCTGCCAGGTCCGGCTCAGACCCTCCGTCGTGGCCGACGCCCCCTGCTTGATGCCGTGCACCCCGACGACCTGCAGCACGTTCACGCGCTCCCCCTACCCGCCCGTCCACCGGGCCTCTGCTCTGAGTCGATCGTAACCACGGCCCCGCCGGCGGCTCCCGATAGGCTGAGGAAGCCCTGCGCACGCACCTCGCGCGGGGCAGGGGAGCAGGGGGAGAGCTGTGAGTGCCGAGGAGCTGGAGGGGATCGTCCGGCGGCGGTTGGTCGTGGTGGCGGTGGACGGGTACAAGAACAGTCCTCCGGGGTTCGATGAAGCCATTGCCCAGCAGGTTGAACGGATCACGGCCTGGCTCGCGGACCCGGCGCTGGACGATGCCCGCCGCTTCGAGGTGAGTCAGGCGCCGTCGGTGCGTTCGGTCGGGGAGTTGCGCGCATTCCTGGGCAAGGAGAACCTCGCCGCGGCCGAGTACCAGGAAGCCGTTGTCGTCTACATCACCGGCCACGGTGTGCGTCGGGTCGCGCCCCGGCACTTCCTCACGCTCGCGGAGACGGACGAGGAGCGGCCGTTCGCGACGGCCTTCCCGACGAGCGAGCTCGTCACCGCGGTTTTGGACAGTGAGTCCGAGCATGTGCTGGTGCTCGTCGACTCGTGTTTCTCCGGCACCCTGGACACCGAACTGACCAGCCTGCTCGAGGCGCTGGGCAAGGATCGGCGCGGGCACGACGGAGCGGCCGTGGTCACGGCCGGGGACCACGACGTTCAGCCTCTGGTGGGCTCGTTTACCGAACGTGTGGCGCTGGCCTGGGAGCGGATGCGGGACGAGGCCGCCGGGTACACCGCCCCGTATCTGTCTTTCCAGGAGTGGGAGCAACTGCTCGACGAGGTCGGCTGGGACGAGCGGGGTGTGGAGAAGAACCTCGTGGACGCCCGGTGGATCGTCCCGCGTTCGCGGCGGCGCGGCCTGAGTGCCTGCCTGCCCAACCCGCGCTACCGGCCGCCCGTCAGCACGGCCGGCCCGGCGCTGCGCCAGCTCGCCCTGACCGCGACGGCCGCGGACGCCGACGCGGACGAGGAGGCGGACGCCCTCGACGAGTTCTGGCCGGAGCGTGCCTCGGGACGGGCCGCCGCCGACGACGCCGGCTGGTACTTCAGCGGCCGGGCCGAGCAGATGAGCCGTATGACCGGCTTCCTGCGCGACGGCGAGGGCGTCCTCGTGGTCACGGGCGCGGCCGGCTCCGGCAAGTCGGCGCTCCTGGCCCGCCTGGTCACCCTCTCCGACCCCGGGTTCACGGCGGATCCGCGGCACGCGGCCATGGTCGCGGCTATCCCCGAGAGCCTGCGGCCCGAGCCCGGGGCGATCGACGTCGCCGTACTGGCCCGCAACAAGTCCGCCGGGGCGGTCGTACAGGACCTGGTCACCGGACTCGGCCACGGACACGGCGGACAGCCCTCCGGGCCGGCTGCGGCCCACCTGCCCCTCCAGTCCCTGCTGCGGCAGGTGATGGAACGGACCGGGACGTCCCGGGGGCCGGTCACCGTGGTCATCGACGCGCTGGACGAGGCGGACGACCCGCTCGCCGTCTTCAACGACGTCGTCCTGCCGCTCGCGCGCCTGCGCGGGCCGGGCGGGGCCCGCCGCGTCCGGCTCCTCCTCGGGATCCGCAGTTCCCCCGACGTGGCCTACCCGGCCGGCGACGACCTCGTCGACGAACGCGCCGACCAGCTGCTGCTGCGGCTGACCGAGGCCCTGAAGGACGAGGGCCTCGCGCCCGCGATGCTGCGCAGCGACGGCCCCGACTGCGCCGGCGACATCGCCGCCTACGCCGCCACCCTGCTGCTCGCCCCGGCCGACAGCCCGTACCACGGCGCACCCGAGGCGGCCGCGGAAGCGGCGCAGATCACCGCGGACGCGGTCGCACCCTCCTTCCTCGACGCCCGCATCGCCGCCGACCAGTTGCGACGGGCCCAGACCCGCCAGGACCTGACCGAGTACGGGTGGCAGGAGCGCCTCGCCGACGGCACCAGCGGGCTGCTCCGCGAGGACGTCCAGGCCGTCTCCCGCAGCACCGGTGTCCCGGCCGAGCTGCTGGTCGCCGCCCTGCGGGCCACGGCCTTCGCACCGGGCGCCGGCCTGCCCTGGGCCGAGGTCTGGCCCGCCGTCACCGCCGCACTCGCCACGCCGGCCGCACTCGCCACGCCCGGCGCGCTCGCTGACGGCCCTGGGGTCGGCACGGACGCCGCCGAGCACGCCATCCGGACCCTGCGCACCAGCCGCCTCACCGGCTACCTGGCCACCGCTGAGGAGGACGCCCGTACCGTCTACCGCCCGGTCCACCAGCGGCTGACCGACCTCCTGCTCGCGAACCCCGAGTGGCTGCTGGTGCGCTCCTCGGTCCAGGCCTCGCACTGGTGGCGTCCGCCCACCGCGGCGCAGGCCCTCGCCGCGGCCCACGCCTCCATCACCGCGGCGCTGGCCGACCTGGTCGAGCGGTCCCGGCCGCACCCCGCCCACCCGTACGTCCGCAGGCACTACCTCCACCACGCGGCGGCCGGAGAGGTGCTGGACGACCCGAGCGTGCCGCTGGACCTGCTGGCCCAGGAGACCTCCGGCACCCTGCGCGCCCGCCTCGGCCTGCCCCTGCCGACGGCGGACCCGCGGCTGCGCACGCTGACGGCGGCGGCACTCATCGAGCCGTACGTCGACGACACCGTGGACCAGGCCTCGCGCACGGGCAGCATCGCCTTCCAGCGGGGCGTACGGGGCGAGCCGTGGGAGGCGCCGGACACGCTGCCGGCCACGCTGACCTGGGGCCGGTGGGCGGCACGCGTGAACGTCCTCGCACCGACGCGGGGGGAAACGACTGACCTGTGCGTACTGCCCACGCTCGACGGACGGGCCCTGATCGCGGTGCTGTCGGAGGCCGGGACGGTACGGATCTGGGACGCCTCGACCGGTCGGCGGACGGCCGAACTCGGCCGCGGGAACGGGAAGGTAGGGGGCCTGCGCCCCATCCGCGCCACGGGCGGCCGGACGTTCCTCGTCACGTGGGGCTTGAGGGGCGTCACCATCCACGACTCGGGCTCGGGCCAGCCCCTCGCCGCCTTGGCCCGCAGCCATGTCCTCGACGTTCACGTTCTCGAGGACGGGGCCGCCCGGTGGAAACTGTTCGTCATCACGGCGCAGGGCACGTTCGTGTGGAGGCCGAGTGCTCGTGGCACGGGCGAGGTCATCACCGTCGAAGGCTTTCCGCGGGCGTCGCTGAACAGCCGGAGCTGGACCGCAGTGGTGCGTCGGGCGAGTGGACACGCGCTCGTGGCCTTCTCGGCCACGGAGGGCATCCGCCTCTGGGATCCGTTCTCGGGCCGGACCGGACACCCCCCGTTCGGGGGGTCCGGAGCCCGTGTGCACGAGACCGTGTCCCGGCCCGAGAAGGACGACCTGCTCATCGTCGGCAGTGGACCGGAGTCGCACTCCCTTACGGGGCTCTGGGATCCCTTCCGGGGCGAACCGGTGCGACCCAACCCGCTCAGGGGCCGCCCCCTGGCCGTACTGCCCGACGGCGAGGCGCTGGTCTACTCCCGGGGCAGCCGCATCATCGTCCAGAACATCCACGGCCGCTGGGAGGAGTCGTTCGAGGCCGACCACCCCCGCGTCGACTGCCTCGCCTTACTGGACGAACCCACCGGTCCGCGGCTCGTCTCGGCAGGTCCGGAGGGGATCAGGCTGTGGGACTACGCCCGCGAAGCGGCTCGGTACGAGGACGGCCCGGCCGAGGTGCTGTACGCGGCGCCGTTCAGCCTGGCCGGAGAACGCTCCAGGATGTGGCCCCTGTGCAGGACGGGCTATCCGGGCCTTGACGGCACCGGAGATGTCCTCGTCGTCGGAACCCGCCTCGGTCTGGACGTCCACGACGCCGTGACGGGGCGGCTGGTGAAGCAGCTGGACACCGGCCCGGTCCTCGTGGTCGAGCCGATCCCGTCACCTCCTGGGAGCGCGTGCGTGGTGGTCGGGGGCCGTGGCGCCTGGTCGGTGTGGGATCTGGTGTCCGGCGAGGCCCTGTCCGTGGGCGGAGACCGTCGCCCGGGCTCACGGCTCTACGTCACCAGGACGGCCACCGGACTGCCGATGGTCGTCAGCATGGAAAGCGGGCGACAGATCCGCTGCACGGTGTGGGATCCCGCCGATGGCGCGGGGGCCTCGGCCACCCCCGAGCCCCGCCCGCCCATCGGGCGCGCGAACTTCCTCGTACCCCTCCCCACACGGCCCGGCGAAGCCCAAGTGCTCGCTGCGGTGGGTACGCACATCGAGCTGGTGGAGCTCGACTCCGGCCGCCGCGTCGCCACACTGCAACGACCCGACAGCTCCCGGTCGTTGCTCCGACGCGCGTGCGTCCTCCCGTCCCACGGCCGGGTGCTGCTGGCCGCCGCGTCCTCCACGGACATCCAGGTCTGGGACACGACCGACGGCCGCCCGGTCGCCAGTTGGGAGACTCCGGGCACCCTCGCCCTGGCCGGCGTCCCCCTGCCGGACGGCCGTACGCTGCTCGCTTCCGGTGTCGCGGGCGGTGTCCGCCTCTGGGACCCGCTGACCGGCGAAGTACGGCACACCCTGCTCACCGGAGCCCCGGTCCACGCCCTGGCGACCGGGCCCGGCCCGACGGGCCGGGCCGCCCTGCACGTCCACGGCCCGGCCGGCCTGGCGACGCTGACGCTGGACGAGTCACTGCTGTGAGCCGCGACCGAGACCTGCTTCGGCCGGAGGGCTGAGGTCCCGGGGCGCGCTCGCGCTCAGCGGATCTTTTCGCCGTAGACGTGGTCGACGGTCATCGTCATCAGCACCCGCCGGTCGGCCACCATCACGGCCCGGTACTCGTCCCAGTCCGGGTGCTCGCCCGCGGCGGCGCGGTAGTACCGCACCAGCGCCTCGACCTCGGGGCCGTGCGGGTCGGTTCCCGGCCCGGTCAGCGTCACGGTGCCTTCGGCGGTGGCCCAGGCCCAGCCGTCCGGGCTGGTCACCTCCAGGGCGGCGCGGGGGTCCCGTCGCAGGTTCACCGTCTTGGCTCGTCCCTCGGTCATCGATACGTAGAGGACGTCGGCCTGCGGATCGTAGAAGGGCATGACGGGCGAGAGCTGCGGACGGCCGTCCGCTTTGATCGTCGCGAGAATGCCCAGGCGGCTTTCCGCGAGCAGGGTGCGCGGGTCGTACGGGGTTGCGTTCATGTACGGGCCAAGTCGCCACCGGATGCCGGGTATTCCCGGGGCGATGACATGTAGGCCGAACGTGGTCCCGATCCCGATCCCGATCCCGGTCCCGGTCCGGTCCCGGCTGCGCCGCGGCGGCTACTTCCCCCGGCCCTGCGTCGTCACCAGCCGGTGCAGCGCCTCGGGGGCCAGGGCCGGGTTGGCCGCGGCCGCGTGGGCGAGCTCCTCGTCGTCGAGGATTTCCGTCAGCCGGGGCTGCGGAAGGTTCGGGTGGCCTGCCAGGGCGGCTCGTACGGCCGGGTCCGGGTCCCGGGTGAGCCGCTCTGCCGTTGCAGGTGCAGTCTGGGGGTCGCGGGCGGCCAAGGCGCGGACCTCGGGGTCGTCGTGGTCGGCGAAGGCGGACAGGCCGGTGGTGGGGAAGTTCGGCCGGGTGATGAGGTGGGCGCGCTGGTGGCCGTCGTACTCCAGGAAGCTGCGCAGCAGCAGGGAAGCCGGGGCGTCGGGGTGGTTCTGGGCCAGCAGGACGCGTACGCCGAGATCGTCGTCGACGGCCAGGTGTTCGACGAGGTCGGGCGGCAGAGAGCGGTCCGCGGCCGCGTTCCGGCGCAGCAGCGGGTGGCCGGAGAGCGCGTCTCGGCGGACGTCCTGCGGGTCGCGGGGCACGTGGGGCTCGGGCCGCAGGTGGAAGCAGTCGTCCACGGGGATCTCGTAGTGGATCCCGGCCCGTTCCCTCTCGCTCAGCGCGGGGTGCACGGACAGGGCCAGCCGGACCTTCGGGTCGGGATCCGCGGCGAGCGCGCGGCGCTCGGCGGGTCCGAGGTCGGCGCGGTGGGCGATCCTCACGCGTACGGCCGGATCCGGATCGCCGGCCAGGAGGGTCACCACGTCGGCGGGCAGGCTGGGGTTGTCGGCGATCGCCGCCCGTTCGCCCTCGGCGAGCGGAGCGGTGAGGACGCTGTACACGACGGCCCTGCTGAGGGCCCGGTGCATCAGCATGTCCCAGCGCGCGTGGCACGACCGGTCGGGCAGTTCTCGCTCCACCCAGGCCGGATCCTCTTCTCGGGCGTGTACCTCCGCCCGCTTCCTGACCTCCTCGTCGGCGTCCGCCAGCAGCGCGGCCCGGGTGTCGGCGGGCAGCAGGCTCCACACGCCGACCCCCCACCGGCGGACCTCCGCAACCGGATGGGTGGGCATGGACCGGCGCAGCCCGATGGAGAGCTGCTGGTAGAAGCTGCCCTGCAGGAGCTCGGCGTCGTACGTACGGATCATGTACACGGCGGCTTCGTCGGGCAGCGGCCTGGGCGCACCACCGGCAGGCACCCGGGGAGCCTCGGCGAGGTGGGAGCGGACGAACCATTCCGGGTCGTCCACCAGCCGTACCCGTTGGGCCGGATCGGCATGGGGGTTGCGGGCGAAGAAGCTGCGGGTGCGGCGGTCGGGGTGCTCGACCACGGCGTCGACCACGGCGTCGGGCAGGGTCCGGTCCCGGCACAGCACCATCCGTACGGCCGGCGGACCGTCGGCGAGGAGCCGCAACAGGACGTCCTGCGGAGAAGACGGATTCAGCGCCACCCCGGCGAGCCGGCGCTCGGGCAGATCGGCGGCCGCCCAGATTGCCTCAGGCGTAGGCATGTGTCACAACCCCCGTGTGTCGACTGGCCTTCCCGGGGCCAACAGGCCATGACCTTACCGGCCTCACCCGGCCACGGACCGGGCCGCCCCCACCTTCAAGATCGTGGAACAGTGTCGTCCGGGAGGTTCTCGTCGATAGCCGCCGCCGCTTCCGCGGCAACGCCCGGCTGCGGCCGGGTCCGTACGCCCCAGCGGGCGAGGGCCGGGCCGGTGGCGCCCAGCGCCGCGAAGCACAGGGCCAGCAGCAGCCAGCCCGTCGTGCCGAGGCCGAGGACCACCGTCGTGAGGATCGCGGGGGCAAGGGCCTGGCCCGCGCTGAAGCCGAGGCCGAGGAGGCCCTGGTACTGGCCCTGGGCGTGGTCGGGGGCGAGGCCGAAGCCCAGGGCGAAGCCCGCCGAGGACTCCCAGACCTCTCCCAGACTGTGGACGAAGATCGCTGCCAGGACCAGTCCCGCCGCCGCCCACACCGGGGCGTACGCCGCCAGCGCCATCATCGGGCAGCTGACGAGGAAGAGCAGCCCCGCGGTGCGGAACGCCCTGCCGCCGTCGTGCGGGGTTTCGATGCGGGAGCCGATCCTGGTCTGCATCAGTACGCAGAAGGCGGCGTTGACCGCGAACAGTGCGGCCACCGTCCAGCGCGGCGCCTCGGTGTGCTCGGAGATCCAGATCGGCAGGAGCAGGGAGACCACGGGATACTGCAGTCCCATGGCCCCGTAGAGGACGGTGAACGCCAGGTACGGGCGGTCCGCGAAGGCGAGCCAGCGACGCTGCTGCGGCGGTGCCGGCAGCACCGGATAGCGGGGGAGGAGCAGCAGAAGCAGCGCGCACAGGGCGAAGCTCGCCGCGTTGCCGAGGATCAGCGTGACGTAGGCGCCACGGGTGTCCACGGCCAGGGCCAGCCCGGCACCCACTGTGCCGAGAATGACGCCGAGGTTGACGAAGGTGCGCAGCCTCGCCCGGAACAGGGCCGGGCGGTCACCCCCGACCCGGACCACCAGGGCGCCCCAGGCCGCTCCGCCGGCCGCCGCGGCGATCTGGTCGACCGTCGCGATGACCGTGAACGCGGCCCAGCTCTCGACCAGGACGAGAGCCGCCATCGACACGGCCTGGACTGCCAGGGCCGCCATCATGATCGGGCGCGCCCCGCGCCGGTCGGCGAGATGCCCGCCGGGTATCCCCGCGCCCAGGCCGATCACTCCGGCGATGGTGAGCGCGGCACCGACCTGCACCGCGGGCAGGCCCACGACCAAGGTGAAGTACAGCGCCGACGCCGCGTTGAACAGGCCGTTGCCCACGCGGTTGACGAAACTGGCGGCGATCAGCACGCGCTCCGGCCTGCTGTCCCCCACCGTGCGGCTCATGCGGCCGGCCAGGCTGCCCTTGATCATGAACGGCAGGCTAACAGCGGCCACGGAACCCGCCGCGGCCGCGTTGAGGTCGACGGACGAGGTCGACGGACGAGGGTCGACCGACGGGGCAGACCGAGGAGATGGGTGTCTTCAGTATGTGATGCTGAGACAAATACCGTGTGGACATGGGGGATTGATGGATCCGGAGATCACCGCTCTGGCGGCCGGTGCGGGCACGGCCCTGGTCACCGCGCTCGCGACGGAGGCCTGGCAGAGCGCGAGCGTGGGGCTGGTCGCGTTGTGGAGGCGCTTCCTTCCGGAGCGGGCCGATGCCGTGGAGGCCGAGCTCGACGCGACACGCGACGACCTCCTCGGCGCACAGGACGACGGGGACGACGAGACCAAGGCCGAGCTGGCGGCGGAATGGCAGGGCCGGATCCGGCGGCTGCTGAGCGCACACCCGGAAGCGGCCGACGAGCTGCGCGCCCTGCTGATCGAGCCGCAGCAGCAGCCGCCGGCCGCGCCCACCGTCACCCAGCACGCCACCGCGTCGGGCACCAGCCGCGTCTACCAGGCCGGCCGCGACATGCACCTGGGCCCTCGGTGAGCGGCCGCACCGACGGCCGCACCGACGGCCGCACCGACGGCCGGGCCAGCGGCCAGGGCCGCGTCTACCAGGCCTCAGGCGACCAGCACATCGTCGAGAACCACCACCACGGGCCTTCGTGGTCCGGCCCGGACACGGTCCGCAGCCCCGCACTGGGCCGCACACCGCTCGTCCTGCGCGACCGCGTCGAGCTGATGGAGACGCTCCGGGCCGCCGTCGCCCCGGGCGCGGGCGGCCAGGTCCACGTCCTCCACGGACTCGGCGGCTGCGGCAAGACCGCCGTCGCCTGCGCGCTCTTCGAGCACGCGACCGCGGGCGAGGGCCGCGTCGGCCTGTGGGTGAACGCCTCCGACACCACCTCCCTGCGCTCCGGCATGCTGGCCGTCGCCGCCGACCGGGGCGCCTCGGAGGGCGAGTTGACGGCCGCGCGCAGCGGGCTGCGGGCCGCGGCGGACCTGGTCTGGGACCACCTCGACCGCTCCGACCGGCCCTGGCTGCTGGTCATCGACAACGCCGACGACCCCTCCGTACTCCGCGACGGCGGCTGGCTGCGCACCAGCCCGCGCGGCACCGTACTGGTCACGAGCCGTCAGGCCGCGAGCCGTTGGTGGCCCGGAGCGCAGCTCCTCCAGGTGGGAGTGCTGCCGCGCGCGGACGCCGCCCAGGTGCTCCGCGACCTCGCGCCCGACGCCGGGACGGCCGAGGAGGCGGAGGAGATCGCCGAACGGCTGGGCCGGCTGCCGCTGGCGCTCACCCTCGCCGGCACCTTCCTGGCCCACCAGGTGATCAGCCCCTGGACGCTGGCCGAGTACGGGCAGCGCCTGGACATCGACCTGATCGACCAGGGGGCCGTGGACCACGCCGGCGACTCGCGCCACCTGGTCAGCAGCACCTGGGAGCTCTCCCTCGACGCCGTCGCCGGCCAGGGCCTGCCCGAAGCCCAGACCCTGCTGCGCCTGCTGGCCTGCTGGGCGAGCGACCCGCTCCCGCTCTCCCTGCTGTCCGGCCTCGAACTGGGCGCGGACCTCCCGGCCGGCCGGGTTGAGCCGGCGCTGCGCGGCCTGCTGGACCACTCCCTGACCGAACTGGTGCCGGGCCCTCCGCGCAGCCTGCGGACCCACGGGGTCCTCCTCGACAGCGTGGCCCGCGGCACCCCCGCCGGTCAGCGCGGACAACTCGCCGCGAAGGCCGCGCAGATGCTGCTCGCGGTCCTCCCCGAGATCCCCGAACGCGGCATCGAGGCGGCGCCGTTCCGGCCGCTGGCCCCCCACGTACTGGCGCTGCTCCGGCGGGTGTCGGCGGTGGTCCCCGTGGTTGGCGAGGGCGTGGACCTGCCGGTCGTGGAGTCGGCGGCGGAGTGCGCGCTGCGGCTCGCCGTCAACCTCCACCGGTCGGGGGACTCCGCCTCCGCGCTGGCGGTCGGACAGCAGGCCGTGGAGCTCGCCCGGGCACGGCTGGGCGACGAACACCCGCTGGTCGTACGGCTGCGCCAGCGCCTGGCGCGGACGCTGCGCAGGCTGGGCCGCTACGAGGAGGCGGAGACGCTCGCGCGGCGGACCCTCGCCGACTGCGAGCGGCTGTTCGGCCCGAGCGCTCCTGACACCCTCGAAAGCTGTGCGGTCCTGGCGAGCGTCCTTTGGACGGACGGCCGGGAGGCCGAGGGCTCGGCCCTGATGCGGCGCGCCGTCGACGGCCGGATCGAGGTGCTGGGGCCGTTGCATCCGGTGACCCTGAGGGCGCGCTACATCATCCTGGAACTGCTCCGGGGCCCGGAGCTCGCCCGGGAGATCGAGGGGGCGCCGGCCGTGCTCCGCGAGTGCGCCGAGACCATGGGACCGGACCACACGATCACCATGGGGGCGGAACTCAGCTACGCGAACGCCCTGTACTACGCGGGCCGGCCCGCCGAGGCGCTTCCCCTCGCCCGCCGGGCGTTCGAGGCGGCGCGGCGGAGCTACGGGCCGGAGTACCAGATCACCCTGGCCTCCCGGTCCCTCTTCGCGCTGACCCTCGCGGGCGTCGGCGAGTTCCCCGAGGCGATCGCGCACATGGAGGCCGTCGTCGAGCAGCGCGGCCGCGTCCTCGGACCGGATCACCCCTGGACCGGCAATTCCGTGGCGAACCTGGCCGCGCTACGGGCCGGCGACACCTCCACCCGCTGACGAACCCGCCGCCCGTCCGCCCCCGCCCGCCCCCGGCCGCCCTCCGGCCGGGAGCGGTAGGCGCGGTAGGCCCTACGAGGCCGCCGGCGGCCGCAGGCGTCGCCAGTAGCCGGCCAGGTCGTCGGTGGCCGCGGTGACCGAGTCGAGGGCCATCGTGGTGCGCGATTCCCTGCCGTAGCGCTCCCACCGCGGCATCGGGTGCCGGTTGGGGTCGCCGGTGCGGATGAAGGAGATCCAGGACGCGTGCAGGGTGGCGGCGAGGCCGTCGCGGACCCTGGGGCGCAGACCCGTCAGGAACGGCGCTTGCGACCACTTGTCGAAGTTGTCGAACACGAACGGCAGTTCCAGGCAGTGCGCCGCCGCCAGCCGGCCGTCGTGCGCGGGTGTCGGCAGGTTGAACTGGTAGGCCCACACCGGACGCCCGCGGGCCGCTCGCCGCTCGGCCAGTGCGAGCGCGGGCATGCGGAACAGGTCGTCGCCGATCAGGTCCATCAGCACGTCCACCGGGCGGGCGCCCGGCCGGGCCTCCTCGTACGCGGTGTACGCCTCGGCCGCCCGGTTTCCGAAGGTGTCCCGCGCCCGCGCGAGCACCTGCTCCTTGGTCGCCGCGGCGTACGGCTCGCTCAGCGCGAAGGCGAAGTTGGCCTCCTCCCGGGTCCAGCCGATCAGGACGTCGATGTCCGCCCCGGCGCCGTTCAGGAGCAGGTCGGCCGGGTTCCGGTCGAGGGTGACCCCGTCGAGCACCGGCAGGAACGGGGTGGACCAGTACCCCCACTTGCCCGTGCGGCCGAACATCTCGAAGGTCGCGGCGATCAGGCGCGGCCACGGTACGGCCCGCAGTTCCGCCACGTCCCGGGCCCCGACGATCTCCAGGAAGGCGGCGGTGCGCTGAAGGGACTCGGCCCGGGTGGGTATCTGCAGGCCGAGGGGCGGGCTCTGCAGGATGGCGCGCCGGAACAGCGGGCGGCCCTTGGGCCGGGCGCCGGCCAGTGCCGCGACCGACAGGGCGCCGCCGGACTGCCCGGCGAGGGTGATCTGGTCCGGGTCTCCGCCGAACGCGGCGATGTTGTCCCGTACCCAGCGCAGTGCGGCGAGCTGGTCGGTGAGCCAGAAGTTCCCGTTGGCTCCGTCCTCGCCGAAGTAGAGGTAACCCAGCGGCCCGAGCCGGTAGTTGATGGTCACGACCACGAGGTCGCCGTCGCGTGCGAAGGTGTCGCCCGCGTAGTTGGGCATCGAGCCGGAGCCGGAGATGAAGCCGCCGCCGTGGATCCAGACCATCACCGGCCGCTTGGCGTTGTCGGCCGCGGGGGTCCAGACGTTGAGCGTGAGGCAGTCCTCGTCGAAGGGCGGCGACCCGTGCGTCCCCAGGACCTGGTCGCCGCCCTCCCGGTAGGGCTGCGGCGCGCTGGGGCCGAAGGCCGTCGCCTCGCGGGTGCCCTGCCAGCCGGGGTGGGGCTGAGCCGGCCGCCAGCGGAGGGCGCCGGTGGGCGGGGCGGCGTAGGGCACGCCCTTGAACACGGCGAGGCCCCCCTCGATGCCGCCGCGCAGCCGGCCGCCCGAGGGCAGCTCCACGACGGGCGCGGACGCGCCCGCCCGCGGGGCGGCGGCCTGGGCCACGTGTCCTTCCGGCAGGCCGGACAGCAGTGCGGCGCCGGTCAACACCCCGCCGTTCCTGAGGATTTTGCGCCGCGATGGATCGTCGGTCATGGTGCTTCACTCCCTGACTGATCATGAGCCCGTCGCCGAATCGGCATTGCGTTATTTTGACGACGGCAAGTGTTACGGCATGTCCGAGACCGGGGTCAAGGGGTCGGAGGCCGCTTCGATCCGTGATATCGCGAAGTATTGACGAGCGTCGCCAGCACGCGATAGACACGTGTCACTTCCGATGCCGCCCGCCAACGCAGGGCCGGCTGACAACGTACGGAGTCCCCATGGCACGTCGGATTCGTCCCGCTGCTCTGCTCGCCGTCACCACAGCCCTCTCGCTGGCCACCGCATGCGGTGGCGCCAGCCTCGGGACCGGCGACGGCGACCGGCAGAACGGGCCCGTGAAGATCGGGCTCCTCCTCCCGCAGTCCGGTACCTACAAGGCGCTCGGCGACGACATGAAGCAGGGCTTCGAGCTCTACGTCGCGCAGCACGGCGGCAGGCTCGGCGGCCGCGAGGTGGAGATCGTGGTCGCGGACGAGGGGGAAACCGCCGACTCCGGCAAGGCGGCCGCCGAGAAACTGGTCAAGCAGGACCGGGTGCTGGCGGTCAGCGGAGTGGTCAGCTCGGCCACCATCAACGGGGTCAAGGACCTGTTCGAGACGAGCAGGGTCCCGCTCGTCGGCTCCAACGCCTCGCCGACGACCCTGACCGGAACCACGTACGTCTGGCGGACCTCGTACGTCAACGACGAGCCGGGCAAGGCGCTCGGCAAGCACGTGGCCGAGAAGGCCGGGGGCCCGGTCTTCCTGATCGCCGCCGGCTACCAGGCGGGCAAGGACGAGATCGAAGGGTTCAAGTCCACCTTCCTCCCCGCCGGCGGCAAGATCGCGGGGGAGGAGGTCTACACGCCGTTCCCCGGCACGAAGAACTTCCAGCCCTACCTCGCCCAGATCGAGAAGTCCGGCGCGAAGGCGGTCTTCTGCTTCTACGCGGGCGGCGCGGCCGTCGACTTCGTCAAGCAGTACCGGGACTTCGGACTGGCCGGCAAGATCCCGCTCTACGCACCCGGCTTCCTCACCGAGGGCGGCGTGCTCAAGGCCCAGGGCGACGCCGCCACCGGCATCCTGACCTCGCTCAACTACAGCGCGGACCTGGACAACGCGGCCAACCGGCAGTTCGCGCCCGCCTACACCGCCGCCCACGGGGTGGCTCCCACCACCTACGCGATGGCGTCATGGGACGCGGCGCAGGTGCTCGACAAGGCGATCGGCGCGGCCGGGGCGTCCGGAGGCAAGGTGACGCCGGAATCGGTCAACGCGGCCATCGCCGAGGTCGGGGACATCGACAGCCCGCGCGGCACCTGGCGGTTCAACAGCGGCGGCACGCCCGTCCAGCCCTGGTACCTGCGCGAGGTCAAGCAGGGCGCCAACACGGTCGGCTCCGAGCTCGGCCGACTGGGCGGCTGACATGTCCGGATGGTTGGACGGCAACTTCGTCAGCGTCGTCGACGGAGTCGCCTTCGGTCTGCTGCTGTTCACGATCGCGGTCGGCCTCTCCCTGGTCTTCGGCATGATGGACGTGCTCAACCTGGCCCACGGCACGCTCTACCTCGCCGGGGCCTACGTCGCCTACGCACTGTCCGACGGGACCCTGCCGGGCCTGCTCCTCGCCCTGCTGACCGGCGCCCTCGTGGGCACCATGGGCGGGACGGTGCTGACCTTCCTCACCCAGCCGCTCGCCCGGCGCGGACACCTGGACCAGGCCGTGCTGACGCTCGGCATCACCTTCATCGTCGCCGACCTGCTCGCCGCGGCCTTCGGCGGCGACGTCCTGCCCACCGACCCGCCGGCGGCGCTGCGCGGGACGGTGGGCCTCCTCGGCCACGCCTACCCGGTCTACCGGCTCGTGTTCATCGCCGTCGCGGCCGGCCTCGCGCTCCTCGTGTACCTCGTCTTCGAACGCAGTTCGCTCGGAGCCCTGGTACGGGCCACCGTCGCGGACCGGGACATGGTCCGCGCGCAGGGCGTCGACATCCGCAAGGTGCTCTACGGGGTCTTCGCGTCCGGTGCGGCCCTGGCGGCGGTCGGCGGAGTCCTCGGGGCCCCGATCCTGGGCCCCGGGCCCGGCGTCGACGAGACCGTGCTCGTCCTCTCGCTCGTCGTCGTGGTCGTCGGCGGCCTCGGCTCGGTGCGCGGCGCCCTCGCCGGAGCACTGCTCATCGGCCAGGTCCAGACGCTCGGGGTGGCGCTGCTGCCCGAGTACGCGCCCTTCCTCCTCTTCGGCACCATGCTGGCCGTGCTCGTGGTCCGCCCGAACGGCCTGGTCCCGTCGGCGGTGCGCGGATGAGCCGGCGACCCGCGGCGGCCGCCGCGGCCGCCGTCACCGCCGGGCTCGCGCTCGCGCCGTTCGTCCTCGGCCCGTACGCCGTCGGCACCCTGTCGCGGATCCTGGTGTTCGCCCTGCTCGCCCTGAGCGTGAACCTGCTCACCGGCCTGACCGGACTGCCGACCCTCGGGCAGTCGGCGTACTTCGGGGTCGGCGCCTACACGGCGGCGATCGTCGCGACGCGCCTCACCGACATCGGGATCCTCCAACTCCTCATCGCCGCAGCGGTGTCCGCGCTCGTGGCCGTCCCGACCGGATGGCTGGCCGTCAGGGCCCGGGGCGTCGTCTTCCTGATGCTGACGCTGGCCATCGGCGAGATCGTCTACAGCGCAGCGGTCAACTGGAAGCCGGTCACCAACGGCACCGACGGACTGTCCGGCATCCCGCCGGTCGTACCGCTGCCCGGCATGCCCGCGCTGGAACTCGACGGACTGGTCTACTTCTACGTCCTGGCCGTGTTCCTGCTGCTGTTCGCGGCCGTCATCCGGCTGGGATCCACCCCCTTCGCCCTCGCCCTGCGCGGGATCCGCGACAACGAGCCCCGGATGAGGGCGATCGGATACCCCACCCGGCGGTACGCCCTCACCGTGTACTGCGGCGCGGGCGCGCTGGCCGGAGCGGCCGGGGCCCTGTGGGTGTCGGTGCAGCGGTTCGTCTCGCCCGGCGACGCCGGCTTCGAGATCGCCGCCCTGGCGCTGCTGGCCGTCGTCATCGGCGGCTCCGGCTCGATGTGGGGGGCCTGCGCCGGGGCCGCGCTGGTCTGGCTCACCCGCGACTACCTCGGCAACCTCGAAGCCGTCGCCGGGCGCGGGCCGCTGCTGCTCGGGCTGCTCTTCGTCATCGCCGTCTACACACTGCCCCGCGGGCTGGCCGGCGTACGGCTCCCGCCCCAGCTGACCCGGAAGAGGACGGCGTGAGCGAACTCGACCTACTGGAACTGCGCCGGGTGTCACGGCGGTTCGGGTCCTTCACGGCCGTGGACGAGGTCTGCCTCACCGTACGGGCGGGGGCGCGGCACGCGGTCATCGGTCCCAACGGCGCCGGCAAGTCGACGCTGTTCGGCCTCGTCTCGGGGACGCTGGCGGCCACCGCCGGATCCGTCCTCGTCGACGGGCGGGACGTGACCCGGCTGCCCGTGGACCGGCGGGTCGGGCTCGGCGTCGCCGCGACCTTCCAGCACTCCAGCCTCTTCCTGCGCGAGACGGTGCTGGAGAACGTCCTGCTCGCCGTCTTGCGCCGGCCGGGCACCGGACTCGGCGGCTGGCGGAAGGTGAGCGCCCGGGCCGCGGCGGTCGGCCGGGCCCGGGCGCTCCTCGACCGGGTGGGCCTGCCCGACCGGCACGAGGCGGCGGCGGCCGAGCTCTCGCACGGAGAGCGGCGGCAACTGGAGGTCGCCGTGGCGCTGGCCACCGAACCCCGGCTGCTGCTGATGGACGAACCGGCCGCCGGGATGTCTCCGGCGGAGACGGCTCGGCTCACCGAACTGATCGCAGCCCTGCCCGCCGAGGTGACCGTACTCCTGGTCGAACACGACCTCGACATGGTCTTCGAGCTCGCCGACACGGTGACGGTCATGCACCTCGGCAGACACCTGAAGACCGGCTCCCCGGACGAGGTACGGGCGTCCGCCGAAGTGCAGAACGCCTACCTGGGCAGTGCGGAGGCCGCCTCGTGAAACCCTTCCTCAGCATCCGCGGACTGCACTCAGGCTACGCCGGGGGCACCGTCCTGGGCGGCGTCGACCTCGATCTCGACGCGGGCGGGACCGTCGCCGTCCTCGGGCGCAACGGCGTCGGGAAGACCACCCTCATGTCGACCGTCATGGGCTTCCTCCGGCCGTACGAGGGCAGCGTCACCCTCGACGGCCGCGAGCTCGCCGGCGCCCGCGTCGACGTGATCGCCCGGGCGGGCGTGGGCATCGTGCCCCAGGGGCGCCGGGTGTTCGCGCCCCTGACGGTGGACGAGCACCTGGCCGTCGCCTCCCGCCGCTCCGCGCGCGGGCCCTGGACCCGTACGCGCGTCCTCGGCCTGCTGCCGAGGCTGGGGGAGCGGCTCGGGCACCGCGGCGACGAGCTGTCCGGCGGGGAGCAGCAGATGCTCGCGATCGCGCGGGCCCTGCTGGGCAATCCGCGCCTGCTGCTCCTCGACGAGCCGTCCGACGGCCTCGCACCCGCGATCGTCTCCCACGTCGGCGAGGTCATCCGCGAGGTGAGCGCCCAGGGGATGTCGGTGGTCCTCGTCGAGCAGAACCTGGGGCTCGCCCTGTCCGTCGCCCGGGACGTGGCCGTCATGCAGAAGGGCCGCATCGTCCACCGGGCCCCCTGCGAGGAGTTCCGCGCCCGGCCCGACGACCGGCGGCGGCTGCTGGGTGTCGACTGACCGCGGTGGCCCCGGCCGTACGGGAGCGGGCCGCCCGCCCGCTCCCGTACCGCTGCCCGATTCCGTACGGCTGCCCGCTTCCGTACGGCCGAACCGGCACGAGAGCGGCCGAACCGGTCCGCTCGGCACCACGGGCCACATCGGCATCTGGACACTCGCTCGAATGGTCCGTCGCGGCGCCCGGTGCGGGGCTTACGATCGCGACCGGCGGTCCCGTCCCGCGACCGCCGCCCGCCCCGCACCCGTGGAGGTCAACCGTGTTCCGGACGGCCCAAGGACACCGCACCCACCGCAGCAGCCACCGCGTCCGCTCGGCGGCCTGCGCCGCCGTCGCCGCGGGAACGTTCCTCGTGACGGGCTGTTCCTCCGGCGACAGCGGTCCGGGCGAGGCGGCCGGAGGCGTACCGGTCGTCGAGAAGGGCAAGCTGACCACCTGCACCCATCTGCCCTACCCGCCCTTCCAGTTCGAGCAGAGCGGCAAGGTCGTCGGCTTCGACGTGGCCCTGATCGACCTGGTCGCGAAGAACCTCGGTGTCGAACAGAAGATCCTCGACACCCCGTTCGAGAACTTCAAGACCGGCGCCTTCCTCAACTCGGGCCAGTGCGACCTCGCCGCGGCCGGTATGACGATCACCGACGAGCGCAAGAAGAACGTCGACTTCTCCGTCCCCTACTTCGACGCGACGCAGGCGCTCCTCGCGACGAAGAAGAGCGGAATCACCTCGCTCGCCGACCTCAAGGCGAAGGGGAAGAAGCTGGGCGCACAGGCCGAGACCACCGGCGAGAGCTACGCCAAGGCCCAGGGCTTCAACCCGGTCGCCTTCGAGAGCTCGGACGCGGTGCTCAACGGACTGCGCACCGGCCAGGTCGACGCGGTCGTCATCGACTACCCCGTCGTACAGGGCTGGCTCAAGGACAA
Source organism: Streptomyces sp. NPDC058525 (assembly GCF_042719495.1). Lineage (NCBI taxonomy): Bacteria > Bacillati > Actinomycetota > Actinomycetes > Kitasatosporales > Streptomycetaceae > Streptomyces > Streptomyces sp. NPDC058525. The sequence goes on along the minus strand of NZ_JBHXNP010000012.1, from coordinate 61,602 downwards.
GGCGAACGCGGACGAGTTCGTCCTCGGGCAGAACATCGAGACCGGCGAGCAGTACGGCTTCTCGGTCAAGAAGGGCAACACCGCCCTCCTCGCCGCGATCGACAAGGCCATCACCACCGCCAAGGCCGACGGAGCCTACAAGAAGATCTACGAGCAGTGGATCGGCCCGATGCCCCAGGCCGGGTCGTGACCTCTCGGCTGACCCGGCGCCAGCGGCGCCGGGTCTGGGAGGGCGTCCAGTACGCGATCTTCCTCGGCGCGGTGGTCCTGATCGCCGCCCTGGCCGACTGGGACCGACTGCAGAACCAGTTCGCGCAGACGGACCTGGCTGTCCGGCTGTTCCCGAACATCATCACCATCGCCCTGCGCAACACCGTGGTGTACACGCTGTCCGGGTTCGTCTTCGGCCTGGTCCTCGGCCTCGTCATCGCCATGATGAGGCTGTCCTCGGTGGCCCCCTACCGGTGGGTCGCCAGTGTGTACATCGAGCTGTTCCGGGGCCTGCCCGCCCTGCTCATCTTCATCTTCGTGGGCGTGGCGGTGCCGCTGGCGTTCCCCGGCACCGAGATCCCCGGCGGCACGTACGGGAAGGTCGCCCTCGGCCTCGGCCTGGTCGCCGCCGCCTATATGGCCGAAACGATCCGGGCCGGCATCCAGGCGGTGCCCAAGGGGCAGATGGAGGCGGCCCGCTCGCTGGGCTTCTCGCACGCCCGCGCCATGGTGACGATCATCATCCCGCAGGCGTTCCGCATCGTCATCCCGCCGCTCACCAACGAGCTGGTCCTGCTGTTCAAGGACTCCTCCCTCGTGCTGTTCCTCGGCGTGACACTGGAGGAGCGGGAACTGACGAAGTTCGGCCGCGACCTCGCGAGCGAGACCGCCAACTCCACCCCGATCCTGGTCGCGGGCCTGTGCTACCTCCTCGTGACCGTGCCGCTGAGCATCGTGGTGCGCCGCCTCGAAGCCCGCGCGGACAAGGCCACGTGAGGCCGGGAGGGCCGGGACGGCCGGGATCGACATGACGGACGGCGCGGACAGGACGGACGGGACGGACAAGATGCGACCCACGACGGGAACGGCGGACACGATGACCAAGGACCGCCCGGAGATCCGGATCCGGGGCCTGCACAAGTCCTTCGGCGACAACCACGTCCTGCGCGGCATCGACCTGGACATCGCCCGCGGCGAGGTGGTGTGCGTCATCGGACCGTCCGGCTCCGGCAAGTCGACGCTCCTGCGCTGCGTGAACCTGCTGGAAGAGCCGAACGAGGGCCAGGTCTTCGTCGGCGACACGGAAGTCACGGACCTCGACGTGGACATCGACGCCGTGCGCCGCCGCATCGGCATGGTCTTCCAGCAGTTCAACCTCTTCCCGCACGTGAGCGTCACCGAGAACCTCACGCTGCCGCAGCGCCGGGTGCTCGGCACGGACAAGGCGCGGGCGGCCGCCGTCGCCCGGGAGAACCTCGAACGCGTCGGCCTCGCCGACAAGGCGGAGGCCTACCCGGCGCAGCTGTCCGGCGGCCAGCAGCAGCGGGTGGCGATCGCCCGGGCCCTGTCGATGGGGCCCGAGGTGATGCTCTTCGACGAACCCACCTCGGCGCTCGACCCCGAGCTCGTCGGCGAGGTGCTGTCGGTGATGCGGGTGCTGGCCGGCGAGGGCATGACCATGATGGTCGTCACCCACGAGATGACCTTCGCCCGCGAGGTCGCGGACCGCGTCGTGTTCATGGACGGCGGCGTGATCGTCGAGCAGGGGCCGGCCTCACAGGTGATCGCCAACCCGCGGCACGAGCGGACCCGGAACTTCCTCAACCGGATCCTGGACCCGGCGGCGGCCCCGGCCCCCACCGGCCAAGACGGCCCCGAGACCGGCGAACCGGCCGGCGGAGGGCACGGCGGATGAGGCCCGGACCGCCACCCGGCGTTCATGCGGTTATCCGGTCGCGATTGGCAGGTGTAGGGCTGGGGACAGCGGGGGAGAAGTGGCTCAGGCGCCCGTGAGCGGGCACCGCGGGGGCCCGGACCCGGGCCGCTCGCTGAATTGAGCAGAGGGATGAGTATGGCCAGCGGCACCGTGAAGTGGTTCAACTCCGAGAAGGGCTTCGGCTTCATCGCCCAGGACGGAGGCGGACCGGATGTTTTCGCCCACTACTCCAACATCTCCGGCAACGGGTACCGCGAGCTGATCGAGGGCGAGACGGTGTCGTTCGACGTCACGCAGGGCCAGAAGGGCCCGCAGGCGGAGAACATCGTCCGCGGCTGACCTCCCGCCCGGCCTATCCGGCGGCGCCCGCACCCGGTGCGGGCGCCGCCGGTATGCTTCGCGGCCTCGCCGCGGCGGGGTCCGCGCGTACCGCGCACCGGGCGCACCAGGCGAATCCGGACGACACGGGCTATGGCAGCCACCGGGTTTCGGATGGCACTCTCGTGTCCTCGAAAGCGGCACCCTGGGGGGGCACACACGTGATGGAGCCGGGTATCGGCATGGGCCTGCGCGGCCGCAGCGGCATCCTGTCGCTGGTCGACTCCTGCCTGAAGGAAACCCCCGCAGCCGAACGGCCCCTCACCATGCTGCTCGGCCCGCCCGGCAGCGGCGCCAGCGAGGCGCACAGCGCCCTCATGGAGCACTTCGGGCCCCAATACCCCTTCGCCTTCGTCAACTTCGGCGGAGCACAGTCACTCCTGCCGCGCTACGCCCTCGGGCTGCTCGCCCGCCAGCTGGAGCGCAAGCTGCCCCGCTACGGCCGCTCCCAGTTCCCGCTGCTCAGCCTCGGACTGCTCGCGTCCGACCAGGAGCTGCGGATGCGCAGCCTCGCCGAAGGCCGGCGCGCCGTACAGCGGCAGCTCGACCGCTTCCAGGAGGAGAACGAGGCCCGGCACGGCGACTACCTGGCCGCCTTCTTCGAGGTGGGCATGGGAGCCGTCGGCATGCCCGAAGGCGCCTCCACCGCCGCCCTCGCCCTGTTCCAGGACGCCCTGCGGCGCAGCCGCCGCAGCATGCCGAGCCTGCTCGGCGGCAGGCTCGGCAACCGGCTCACCTCGGGCGCCCAGTGGTACGGACGGCACCCCATGACCCGCAGCGGGGACCCGTGGGAGGCCCTCGTCGAGCTCAACCTGTGGCGCCACGAGGGCGACGAGAACGAGCAGGAGCGCCTCGACCTCGTCCTCTTCTCGGCGTTCCTGGAAGACCTCAGACGCAACACCGCCCGCAACTTCATGCCCCGCTCCTACCTGCTGCTCCTCGACAACTCCCACACCGCGTACGGCCGCCGCTTCCTCGACCTGCTGGTCCGCGCCCGGCACGACGAGACGGTCGTCGCCGGCCACGACAGCGACCCGCTGACCGTCGTCGCCAGCTCCAACCGCTGGCTGCCGCGCTGGGGACCGGCCACCGGGGACTCCTGGCCCTGGCAGCTGTTCGGACCCGACCGGGCCTCCCTGTCCGACTGGAACACCCACCGGCCGACCCGCGACAGCGAGGACACCTGGTGGTACCCGTTACGCCTGCGCGACCTCAACCTGGACGAGGTGCGCATCCGCATAGAGCTCCAGCTCGGCGGGAACAGCGACCTCGCCCCGCTGGCCCGCCTCACCCCCTTCGTGCACCGGCTCACCGGCGGCCTGCCGCGCGCCGTGCACCAAGTGCTCGACGTACTGCGCCAGTCCGGGCCGCCCCCGGACTCCGGCCCCCAGCAGGACCGCTGGCTGCGCACCCTCCCCGACCGGCCGCTGCGCAGCGGCGAACACACCGCCACCCTCGCGGACACCGCCCTCAGCCACCTCCTGCGCGACTTCGACGACTCCGAACGCGCCACCCTCGCCGAGTGCGCCGCCGCCCGGGACTTCTCCGTCGGCACCCGGCTGCTCAGTCCGGGCGACGCCCTGTTCGGCGAGATACGGTCCCGCTGGCTGCTGTCCGGACCGCTCACCGTGGTCCCCGTGCTCCACCCCTGGCTGCGCCGGCTGCTGCTGTGGCGGCTGGCCCGGCGCCCCGACGCGTGGGACACCGCGCACGAACTCCTCGCGGAGTTCTACCGCGGGGAGGGCAGGCCGGTGCAGGAGATGTACCACCAGCTCGCCGCCGGGCGGACCGACGAGGTCACCGCCCATCTGACCCGGCGCTTCACCGAGGTGCCGGCCGTGCAGTGGATCTCCGAGTTCAACGCGATCACCGCCGCCCCCAACCGCCTCCCGACGGAGTACGGCCCGGTGGAACTCCTCGCCGGACTGCGCCCGCGCCGCCCCGGGCGCGTGATGGACGTCGAATCCGTGATCCACACGCTCGTGACCACCCGCTGGGTGTGGAGCGATCCGCTCGCCGACCCCGCCATGCGGCTCAACGACATGATCGCCGACGGCTACACCCAGCTGTCACAACTGCGGAGGAACGACATCGTGGCCCTGTTCAACGAGGCTGAGCGGCACCGGCACTGGCGCGACCCCCAGACGGCCGGCGGGGAGGGCTGAGCCCGTGGCCAGACTCGAATGGCCGCTGCACGTGGTGCGCCGCGTCGCCCTGGCCACCGCCGCCGCCGTCGTGCTGGTGACGGCCCTGTGGCTGGGCGTCGGCTGGATCCAGGAGCGGCAGGCCAGATGCGCCGACGGGGTGGTCGAACAGGGCCCGCACGACGAGTGCGTCGGGGTCACCGACGGCTCCTACGCCTTCGCCCCGCACCTCGACGACGTCCGGCGGAAGATCCTCGAGGAGAACGACCGCATCCTGGCCAACGCGGACAAGGAGCCCTACGTCAGCGTCGCGTACCTGACCAACTTCACCCAGACCGCCGAGGACAGCAACTCCGCGGAGGGCGTGCGCCACGAGCTCCAGGGCGCCTACCTCGCCCAGCACCGGCACAATCGCGGCGACCTGTCCGCCACGCCCAAGATCCGGCTGCTGATCGCCAACCCGGGCAGCAGGTCCGTGCACTGGCAGCACACCGTCGACGAGCTGATCGCCCGCAAGGACTCTCCGGACCGGCTCGTCGCCGTGGCCGGCCTCGGCCCCAGCACGGACGAGAACCTCGCGGCCATAAAGCGCCTCTCCGAGCACGGCATCGCCATGGTCGGCGCCACCATGACCGCCACGAACATCCAGGGCATCAACGGCTTCGTCCGCGTCGCCCCGACCAACGAGGACGAGGCGTACGCCGCCGCAGGCTTCCTCAAGCGGCGCGGCGTCGGCACCGCCGTCGTCATCCAGGACGTGGCCCAGGGGAACCTGTACGCCTCCACCCTCGGCACCGCCTTCACCCAGGCCTTCCACGACGGCGACAAGTACAAGCTGGTCGCCGAGCGCATGACCTACGACTCCTCCGTGGGCAGCGCCTGGCAGAACGAACTGCGCTACATGCCCGGACAGCTGTGCCTGCAACGCCCCCAGCTCGTCTACTTCGCGGGCCGCGGCCGCCACCTCACGCACTTCCTCGACGCCCTGTCCAACCGCAGCTGCACCGACCAGAAGTTCACCGTCTTCGCCGGGGACGACACGACCAACCTCACCGCCGAGCAGCTCGCCCACGCCGCCGAGACGGGCGTCGAGGTGCTGTACACCGGCCTCTCGCACCCCGACATGCACCGCGCGTCGCCGCAGTCGGTGTCCGCCCCCTCCGCGAAGAACTTCCAGCCGGGCGGGCTGCTCGACCAGTGGTTCCCCCACGACCTGCGCCACGACGGCGGGGCCCTGATGGGCCACGACGCCGTCCTCACCGCGGCCCACGGCATCCAGATGGCCGCCCGCTGGCAGGGCAAGGTCGCCGGAGACGCCGTGGCCCGGATGTTCCACCAGATGGACGGCAGCCAGCAGGTGGCCGGCGCCAGCGGGTTCATCTCCTTCCAGAACAACGGCAACCCCCGCAACAAGGCGGTCCCGATCCTGCGGCTCAACGCCAAGGGCCAGGCCGAGTTCGTCGAGGTGTCCGCGGCCGAGGGGAAACCGCCGGAAGCGCAGTGAGGGACGGGTGAGCCGCGTCTCACCCGGGCGGTGGCGCTTGTCTATGCAACGAGTTGCATAGAAAGATCGGGGGCATGGCACTCGAGCACGCGATCCTCGTCTCCCTGCTGGAGCAGCCGGGCTCCGGCTATGAGCTGGCCCGGCGGTTCGAGCGGTCCATCGGGTACTTCTGGACCGCCACCCACCAGCAGATCTACCGCGTGCTGGGGCGCATGGAGGGCGACGGCTGGATCGACGTCCGCCACGTGCCGCAGGAGTCCAGACCGGACAAGAAGGAGTACTCGGTCGCCGCGGCCGGCCGGGCCGCCCTGTCCGCCTGGCTGCACGAACCGATCCAGCCCGACAGCGTCCGGCACGAGCTCGCCGTCAAGATCCGCGGCGCCGCCTTCGACGACCCGGCCGCGCTGATCCAGGAGGTCGAGCGCCACCGCGGCGCGCACGCCGACCGCCTCACCCGCTACCTCGCGGGGGAGCTGCGCGACTTCACCGGCCCGGACGCGCCCCCGCCGGGCGACGCCGGGCGGGAACTCCAGCACGTCGTGCTCCGCGGCGGCATCGCCTACGAGCGGATGACAGTCGCCTGGCTGGAGGACGTACTCGCCACGCTCCGCCGGCTCGCCGACCGCTGACCCGCACCCCCGCCACACCTCACCCCCCGCACCGCACCCCTTCATCCTCCCGACGCGAAAGACGGACCTCCCATGACCGACCCGCTGCTGTTCAACCCGCGCACCTACGACCCCGCGCACTTCGACGCCGAGACCCGCAGGCTGCTGCGCGCCACCGTCGACTGGTTCGAGGACCGCGGCAAGCGCAGGCTGATCGAGGACTACCGCTCCCGCGCCTGGCTGGCGGACTTCCTCGCCTTCTCGGCGAAGGAGGGGCTCTTCGCGACCTTCCTCACCCCGGCCGCCGCCGGGCAGGAGTCCGACAAGCGCTGGGACACGGCGCGGATCGCCGCCCTCAACGAGATCTTCGGCTTCTACGGCCTGGACTACTGGTACGCCTGGCAGGTCACCATCCTCGGCCTCGGCCCGGTCTGGCAGAGCGACAACGCCGCCGCCCGCGACCGCGCGGCGCAGCTCCTCGCCGAGGGGGAGGTGTTCGCCTTCGGCCTGTCCGAGAAGACCCACGGCGCCGACATCTACTCCACCGACATGCTGCTGGAGCCGGCCACCGACGGCAACGACGCCGACGGCGCCGAGGGCTTCCGGGCCACCGGCTCCAAGTACTACATCGGCAACGGAAACGCGGCCGGACTGGTCTCCGTCTTCGGCCGCCGCACCGACGTCGAGGGCCCCGACGGCTACGTGTTCTTCGCCGCCGACAGCCGCCACCCCGCCTACCGGCTCGTGCAGAACGTGGTCGACTCCTCCAAGTACGTGAGCGAGTTCCGCCTCGAGAACTACCCGGTCGGCGCCGAGGACGTCCTGCACACCGGCCGCGCCGCCTTCGACGCCGCCCTCAACACCGTCAACGTCGGCAAGTTCAACCTCTGCACCGCCTCGATCGGCATCTGCGAGCACGCGATGTACGAGGCCGTCACCCACGCGCAGAACCGCATCCTCTACGGCCGCCCCGTCACCGCCTTCCCGCACGTGCGCCGCGAGCTCGCCGACGCCTACGTCCGGCTCGTCGGGATGAAGCTGTTCAGCGACCGCGCCGTCGACTACTTCCGCTCCGCCGGCCCCGACGACCGCCGCTACCTGCTCTTCAACCCGATGACCAAGATGAAGGTGACCACCGAGGGCGAGAAGGTCATCGACCTGATGTGGGACGTCATCGCGGCCAAGGGCTTCGAGAAGGACACCTACTTCGCCCAGGCCGCCGTCGAGATCCGCGGTCTGCCGAAGCTGGAGGGCACCGTCCACGTCAACCTGGCGCTGATCCTCAAGTTCATGCGCAACCACCTGCTGGAACCGGCCGAGTACGCTCCCGTGCCGACCCGCCTCGACGCGGCCGACGACGAGTTCCTCTTCCGCCAGGGCCCGGCCCGGGGCCTGGGCTCCGTACGCTTCCACGACTGGCGTCCCGCCTACGAGGCGTACGCCGCCGTGCCCAACGTCGCCCGCTTCCGCGAGCAGGCCGACGCCCTGTGCGCGTTCGTCACGACCGCCGCCCCCGACGAGGAGCAGAGCCGCGACCTCGACCTCCTCCTGGCCGTGGGCCAGCTGTTCGCCCTGGTCGTGCACGGCCAGCTGATCCTGGAGCAGGCCCGCCTGACCGGCCTGGACGAGGACGTGCTCGACGAGCTGTTCGGCGTCCTCGTACGGGACTTCTCGGCGCACGCGGTCGAGCTGCACGGCAAGGACTCCGCCACCGCCGACCAGCAGGCCTGGGCGCTGGGCGCGGTCCGGCGCCCGGTCGTCGACGCCGACCGCTCGGCGCGGGTCTGGGCGCGCGTGGAGGCCCTGGCCGGGGCGTACGAGATGGCGCCGTAACCGACGGACGGACGGCTCCTGTGCGACGGGAGCCGTCCGCCGCCCGGGTCAGGCCTGCTTCGTCCAGCGCTGCGAGGCCTGCCCGCCGCAGGTGTTCGTCACCAGGCCGGCGCTCATGCCCAGGTCGAGGCAGCCGCCGCTGAAGTCGTTGCGCAGGCTGCCGTCGGCCCCCGTACGCCACAGCACGCTGCCGCCATCGCAGTCGCCGACGAAGACGGCCTGGCCGAGCAGGTTGGCGTACAGGCAGCCGCCGCTCTGCTTGTTGACCAGCTTGAAGCTGCCGTCGGACCTGCTCTGCACGGTCCACCGGGCGGTCGAGTCCGAGCAGTCACCGTGGTCGGAGGAGCCGTAGACCTGGGTGACGCACTTGCCGTTGTTGCCGTTGCGGTACCGGTAGGTGCCGGAATCGGGGGGAGCCGGAGCCGTCGGGGCCTTGGTCGTCGCCCCGCCGGAGGGGCGCGGGCTGCCGGCGCCGCCCGCGTTGGCGGGGCTGCCCGGGCCGCCCGAGCCGGTCTGCGCGCCGCCGTTGCCGCCCCCGTTGCCGCCCCCGTTGCCGTTCCCGCCGCCCGGGCCGGGCCCGGCGGCGGCGCCCCCGGCGCCCGCGGCCGGCGGGCCGGCCGTACCGCCCTGCCCCTGGTCCCCCGCGACCTGCTCCTGGCCCGGGGACGGTGTGGCCGGCGCTGCGCCCGACGGGCTGCCGCCCGCGGTGGACGCCGTCGGGTCGGCGGGTGCCGAGACCGAGCCGCCCGGGGGTCCCCCGGCGTCGGTCCGCGGCGAGGACGTGTACGGCAGGTTCTGGATGGCGAGCGTCGTACCGCCGGCGACCACGACGACGGGGACGACGGCCAGGAGGACCCGGGTCCGGCGGCGGCGTTCGGGCCGCTCGGGCCGCTCGGGACGTTCGCGCTGCTCCGGGCGGGCCTCGGTCCCGGCAACCGGCCGCGGCGCGGGGGCCTTCTCCGGTTCCGGTTCGGGTTCCGGTTCCGCTGCCCGTTCCGGGTGTTCGCCCGCGAGCGGGAGCGTCGGTACATCCACGTCCTGCACGTTCGCGGCGAAGGCGGCCCGCTCGGTCAGCCGCCCGGTGATCGCCGAGGGCCAGAGCGGGGCACCGGACGGGACGTTCCGGGAGGCGTGTTCGAGGAGTTCGGCGGCGGTGGGCCGGCCCTCGGGATCCTTGTCGAGGCAGGACGCGACGATCTCGGCGAGCTCCGGCTCCAGCTCCCGCAGCGGCTCCAGGTCGGGCGCTTCGTGGACGATGCGGTACAGCACGCCGTGCCCGGACTCGTCGCCGAAGGGCGGCTGGCCGCACGCCGCGTACGCGAGGACCGAGCCCAGCGCGAACACGTCGGTGGCCCCGCTCAACCGCCTTCTGCCCGTGGCCTGTTCGGGCGCCATGTAGGCGGGCGTGCCCACGACCATGCCGGTCCGGGTCAGCTGGCTCTGCTCGGCGGCGCGCGCGACGCCGAAGTCGATCAGGGTGAGACCGTCGAGGGTCAGCATGACGTTGGACGGCTTGAGGTCCCGGTGCACCATGTCCAGCGCGTGCACCGCCGCCAGGCCCGCCGCGGCTTCCCGCAGCAGCAGCCACAGCGCGTCCGCGGGCAGCGGGCCGCCGTGCAGCCCGATGGCCTCCCGCAGGGTGAGGCCGGGTATGTACGCGGTGGCGAACCACGGCGGCCTCGCCGTGCGGTCGCTGTCGAGCAGCGGGGCGGTGGCCTCCGCGGGCAGCCGGGCCAGGTTGTCCAACTCGTGCCCGAAACGGCGCACGAAGTCCTCGTCCTCGCCGACGACGGACGCCAGCAGCTGCTTGACGGCGACGTACCGGCCCTCCCGGACCCCGAGGTACACCCGCCCCATGCCTCCGGCCCCGAGCCGGCCCGCCAGCGCGATCGTGCCGATCCGGCGCGGATCCTCCGCCTCCAGCGGCTCGGCTCCGCTCCCCGTCAGCTCCAGCACGTCAGCCCCGCCCCCGCTAGGAATTGGAATCAGTTTCCGGAAATCTACCGGATGGGTTCGCGGGCCAACACGCCGAGGGGGAGCAGCACTTACCCCTGCCGGATCGCCGTCACCAGCCCCGCCACGAGGTTCGCCCGCTCGGTCATCGCCTCGATCACCACGTACTCGTGGTCGGCGTGGGCCCCGCCGCCGACCGCTCCGAGCCCGTCCAGCGTGGGCACCCCGAGCGCGGCCGTGAAGTTGCCGTCGCTCCCGCCCCCGACGGCCTTGCCCTCGATCCCGGGGAGCAGCCGCTGCGCCACGGCGAACAGGCCGGCCGACGCCGACTCGGGCATCGGGGGCCGGCTCACGCCTCCTTCGACCGAGATCTCCGCCTCGTCGAGATGCGGGGCCAGCGCAGCGAAGGCTGATTCGACGCGCTCCTTCTCGCCCTGCGACTCGACGCGCACGTCGACGACGACGGTCGCCTCGGCGGGGACGACGTTGTCCAGGGTCCCCGCGGCCGCGACCGTCGGGGTGACGGTCGTGCCGATCTCGGGCCGGCCGAGCGCTGTGATGTCCAGTACCTGGTGGGCCGCCTCGACCAGCGCGTTGACCCCGGCCGCGGGTTCGAGGCCCGCGTGTGAGGCCCGGCCCGCGATGGAGACCTGGAACGTGCCGCAGCCCTTGCGGCCGGTCTTCAGGGCCCCGCCGTCGGCGGCGCCCTCCAGGACGAGTACGGCGCCGCAGGCCAGGGCCCGTTCCTCGATGAGGGCCCGGGAGGAGCGGGAGCCGACCTCCTCGTCGGCGGTCACCAGGATCTCGACGCCCGACCGGTCGTCGAGGGAGGCCAGGCCGTGGACCGCCTGGACCAGGCCGCCGAGCATGTCGAAGACCCCGGGCCCGGTCACGTGCCCGTCCTCGACCAGGAACGGGCGGCGTTCGAGGGTGCCGAGGGGGAACACCGTGTCGTGGTGGCCGAGGATCAGCACCCGGGGCTCGCCGCCCCCCGACCAGTGGACGTGCGGCCCCGCTTCGCTGTCGACGAGGACGGCCTGCCCGCCGAGGCGGCTCTCGATGACAGAGGCGACCACCTTGGCCGATGCCGCCAGGGCATCGGCGTCGCGCGAGGGCGACTCGGTCTCGACGAGTGCCCGCAGGTCCTCGATCATCGCGTCAACGCTCACCTGTGCGCTCATGTGCATCGTCATGCGCACAGATTAGTAGTCGTCATCTGAGGTCAAGAATACTTGACACGATGTCGTGACTGCTTGACACTCCGAATGTCTGGTTTTCTTGACATCGGGGGAGTGGGAGCGGACGTGGCAGTCGAGGAGAAGCGTGCCTGGAGCATGCTCGTGATCGCGGTCGGGTCGTACGCGGCGTACCTGTGGGTGGTGCTGGGCCGCCCCGCGGCGGTGCCGCTGACCCAGGCGCCGTACGTCGCGCCCCTGTTGTGGACGGTCGGCCTCTCGGTCGCCGTGTCGATCGCCGCGCACGTGGTGATCGCCGTGGCCTCGCCGCGGGAGGCGAACGTCAAGGACCAGCGCGACCGCGAGATCCACCGCTTCGGTGAGTACGTGGGGCAGTCGCTGGTCGTGATCGGCGCGGTGGGCGGCCTGGTGCTGGCGATGGCGCAGGCCGCTCCGTTCTGGATCGCCAACGCCATCTTCCTGGCCTTCGTCCTCTCGTCGGTGGTCGGCTCGGCGGTCAAGGTCATCTCCTACCGGTTCGGCTTCCACCCGTGGTGAAGGCGACGCGGGTCACGAACACCATCCGTGCCCAGCGGTTCGCGCACGGGGAGATGACCCAGGCCGAGCTCGCCCGCCGGATCGGCGTCAGCCGGCAGACCGTCATCGCCATCGAACAGGGCCGCTACTCGCCCTCGTTGGAGATGGCCTTCCAGATCGCCCAGGTGTTCGGGGTTCCCCTCGACGCCGTCTTCCAGTACGCGGCCCACCCGGGCGGCCCCGGCACCACCGACACCACGGAAGGCACCTCATGAGAGCCATGGTCCAAGACGCGTACGGAACACCCGACGTCCTGCGCCTCGAGGAGATCGACCGGCCCGAACCCGGCCGCGGCGAGGTGCTCCTGCGCGTGCGGGCCGCCGGTGTCGACATGGGCGTCTGGCACCTGATGGCGGGCCTGCCCCTGGCGCTCCGCGCGGGCTTCGGCCTGCGGGCCCCCAGGCAGCGGGTCCGGGGGATGGACGTGGCGGGCCGGGTGGAGGCCGTCGGCCCCGACGTCACCCGCCTCAGGGTCGGCGACGAGGTCTACGGCACGTGCACCGGCTCCTTCGCGGAGTACGCGTGCGCCAAGGAGGACCAGCTCGCACCCCGCCCGGCCGGGCTCACGCCCGAACAGGCGGCGGTCGTCACGATCTCCGGGTCCACCGCCCTCCAGGCCTGCCACACCGGCCGGCTGCGGCCCGGCGGGCGGGTCCTGGTGATCGGGGCCTCGGGCGGGGTGGGGAGCTACGCCGTGCAACTGGCCAAGGCCCTCGGGGCCGCCCACGTCACCGGTGTCTGCAGCGCCTCCAAGGCGGACCTCGTCCGCTCCCTCGGAGCCGACGAGGTCCTCGACTACGCCCGCGAGGACCCCACCGGCGGCGGCCGGCGCTATGACCTCGTCCTCGACATCGCGGGCAACCACTCCCTGCGGCGGCTGCGCCGGCTGCTGACTCCGGGCGGGACCCTGGTCATGGTCGGCGGCGAGACCGACGGCCGCTGGCTCGGCGGCTTCCACCGGCAGCTGGGGGCCCTGCTCGTGTCCCCGTTCATCCGCTCCCGGGTGCGCGTGCTCGCCTCCACGCCGAAGCCCGCGGACCTGCGCGCCCTCGGGGAACTGCTCGAGTCCGGCGCGCTCACCCCGGCCGTCGACCGGACCTACCCGCTGGCCGAAGTCCCCGACGCGATACGGCGTCTGAGGTCAGGGCAGGTGCGCGGCAAGATCGCGATCCGGGTGTGAACGGCAGCCGCTCGCGCCGGGCCTCGCCCCCGCCGCACTACCGTCCCGGGGCGGCCGGGGCGGCCGGTGCGGGTGATGCGGGCGATGCGGGCGCGCCCGCGCAGCGGAGGCGGTCGGCGGTGACGGGGGCTCCGTCCGCGACGTTGCGGTCGTAGGTGACCGTCCTGACCTGGACGGGCCCGTCGCCGACGGCGACGTCGAAGGTCTTGGCCTGGTGCGGGTCCGGCCGCAGACGGGCGCCGGGCAGGGCGGCCGCGAGGGTCGCCGCGTCCTCGTCCCGTCCGGCCGGATAGGTGATCACCGGCGGCCCTGCGGGACGTACGGACGGCGCGGGCCGCGCGGTCGTGGCGGCGAAGCCGCTCGCGCTCAGGGCCGAGGCCACCGCCGCGTCGTCCACGACGACCGGGATGACGGCCGGGTTGCTGTCGACCGGTGTCTCGGCGACGGGCTGGATGCGGCTGTCGCCGGTGATGGGGCGGTCGGCGCCGAGGGCCTCCCACAGCGCCGCCGACCGGGGCTCGTCCCACACCAGGGTGGAGCCCACCCCCGGCACCCGGTGGTCGAAGAGGCGGATCGGGACGGTCGCGAACTCGGTGCGGTCCGCGCCCAGCCGGCCGAGCGCCCACCCGATCCGGACCAGGTCCTGCAGGCCGGTGTGCGCGTTGGTGCGTACGGACTTCAGCAGGGCCCGGGCGGTGCGCGCCGTGCTCACGGGGCCGTCGAGCGCCCCCTCGGCGCCGAGCCGGGCGAGGAGGTCGTTGACCATGCGCTGCTGGCGGCGGACGCGGCCGAGGTCGCCGGGGCGCTGGTTGACGTGCCGGGCCCGGACGTAGCGCAGCGTGCCGTTGCCGTCGGTGCGGTGCACGCCCGTGGTGATGTCGAGGCCGGAGTTCTCGTCCTTGAGCGGCCTGTCCGTGCACACCGTCGCGCCGCCGAGGTCGTTTACGGCCTGCTCGAAGCCGGTGAAGCCGGTCTCCAGGTAGTGGTCGACGTGCAGACCGGTGGCCTTCTCGACGGTGCGCACCGTCAGGTCGCCGCCGCCGACCGCGTACGCGCCGTTGATCTTGCCCCACCGGGCGGGCGCGGTCGCGGTGTGGTTCGCGTACTCGACGTACGAGTCGCGCGGGATGGACACGACGCTCGCGCGGCGCTGGTCCGCCGACAGGTGGACGAGCATCATCACGTCGGTGCAGTTGCACCCCTTGCCGCCGACGTGGAGCCGTCTCTTCTCGGCGGCGGAGATGCCGGCGCGGCTGTCGATGCCCACGACGAGGATGTTCGTACCCCGGCTGGGGCCCGCGCGGTCGGCCGAGAGGGCCTGGGGGCCCAGGAGGGCGCCGGCGCCGAGGGTCGCGAGCGTGGTGAGGGCAACAGTGAGACGACGCACCACACATCTCCAAATCGTCTGATTCCGTTATGAAACGGACAGTAGCGGGTCGGTGTGGGCGCGCCGGGCGGTACGCGCCCGGCGTGCGGCCGATCCGCTGAAAACCGGCCGCCCCGCGCATCGCAGGAGCCCCGCCCGGGCAGCCAGCCACTGTGGCTCGCCCCGCGCATCGCCCGAAGAGCCGGCCCGCGGCGTCCGCCGTGGCCCCCGTGCCCGTGCCCGTCCGCCGGCCGTCCGCCCGGCACGCCCTCGTCGCCGGGTCCGTCGGCAACTTCGTGGAGTGGTACGAGTTCGGCGTCTACGGATCCTTCGCCACCGTCATCGCCGCCCGCTTCTTCACCCCCGACGGCGGCGACCGCGCGCAGGCGCTCATCGCGACCTACGCCGCCTTCGCCCTCGCCTTCTTCTTCCGCCCGCTCGGCGCCCTGCTCTTCGGTCGGCTCGCGGACCGGGCGGGCCGCCGGCCGGCGCTGGTGCTGGCCGTCTGCCTGATGTCGGGCGCGACCGCCCTGATCGGAGTACTGCCCGCGTACTCCGCCATCGGGGCCCTCGCGCCATGGCTGCTGACCCTGCTGCGCAGCGTCCAAGGCCTTTCGGCCGGGGGCGAGTTCGGCGGAGCCGTGAGCCTGCTGACCGAGACCGCACCGGCGGGCCGGCGCGGCCGGCACGGCGCCTGGCAGTCGTTCACGGTCGCCCTCGGACTCCTCACCGGCGCGGGCCTCGCCGCCGCACTGGCGACCCTGCTCTCCGAAAGCGCCCTGTACGCGTGGGGCTGGCGCATCCCCTTCCTGCTCGCCCTGCCGCTGGGCGCCGTCGCCCTGTGGCTCCGGCTCCGACTGCCGGAAAGCGCCCCGCCGGCCGGCCCGGCCACGCCGGACATCGCCGGCCCGCCCGCCCCGCCCCGCGCCCCCGGCGGGACCGGCACGGTGGGGGCCGTCGTCCTCGGGGTCGGCCGGATCATGGGCTGGTCCGCGGCCGGCTACACCTTTCTCGTGGTGCTGCCCTCCTACCTCCAGGCCACCCTCGGAACCACCTTCCAACAGGCCCTTGCCGCCACCTTCGTCGCCAACCTCGGATTCGCCGCCGCGATCCTGCCCGCCGGTGCGCTCAGCGACCGGGTGGGCCGACGGGCCGTCATGCTGACCGGCAGCGCCCTGGTCGTCCTGACCGCCGTACCGCTCCTGCACCTGCTGCGCGACCCCGGTACCTCCGTCGCCGTGAAGGCGGCGCTGCTGGCGGCGGCCGGCGCGATGATCGGACTGCTGGCCGGGCCCGGCCCCGCCCTGCTCGCGGAGATGTTCCCGACCCGGGTGCGCAGCACCGGGCTCGGCCTGGCCTACGCACTCTCCAACGCCGTCTTCTCCGGATGCGCGGGCCTGATCGTCACCGCGCTCGTACGGCACACCGGCAACCCCGACATCCCGGCCTACTACGCGGCGGGCGCCTGCGCGCTGGCCATCCCCGCCCTGCTCACCCTGCGCCCCGACGACCACCTGAGGCCCCTGCGATGACCCCGCCCCGGACCGCCACCGGCACCGCCACGACCACCGCGACGACCACCGCCACGACCACCGTGATCGGCCTGATGTCCGGCACCTCCTGCGACGCCGTCGACGCCGCGGCCGCCCGCATCAGCTGCGAGGGCACCGAACTGCGCCTGACCCCGCTCGGCATGGTGAGCGAACCGTACGACGGCGAACTGCGCGACGCGCTCGCGGCAGCGCTCCCGCCCGGCCACACCACCCTCGCCGACGTGTGCCGCCTCGACACCCGCATCGGGCAGTCCTTCGCCCGTCTCGCCGTCCGGGCCGACCGAGAACTCTGCGCCGGCCGCGCCGACCTGATCGCCTCTCACGGCCAGACCGTCTTCCACTGGGCGGACGGCGGCCGCGTGCACGGCACCCTGCAACTCGGCGAACCCGCGTGGATCGCCGAGGCCACCGGACTCCCCGTCGTCTCCGGATTCCGCACCCGTGACGTCGCCGCCGGCGGGCAGGGCGCACCCCTGGTCGGCCTGATCGACCGCATGCTGCTGCGCGGACACCCGGGCGTACCGGCCGCGCTGAACGTCGGCGGCATCGCCAACGCCACCGTGCTCACCCCCGACGGCACCCCGGCCGCGTTCGACTCCGGACCCGGCAACGCCCTGCTCGACGCCGCCGCCCGCCACCTCACCGCCGGCCGCCAGGACCACGACACCGACGGCCGCCTCGCGGCCCGCGGCACCGTCCACCGGCCGCTGCTCGACCGCCTGCTCGCCGAGCCGTACTACGTGCTGCCCGCGCCCAAGACCACCGGCCGGGAGCTGTTCCACTCCGGCTACCTGCGCACGGCCCTGGACGCCGTCGGCCCGCTCTCCGCCCCCGACGTCCTCGCCACCCTCACCCGGCTCACCGCCCGCACGGTCGCCGACGCGCTGCGCCCGTTCGGCGTCACGGAGGTGCTGGCCTCCGGGGGCGGCACCCGCAACCCCGCCCTGATGGCCGCCCTGCGGCAGGAACTCGGCGCCGCGGTACGGCTGCGCACCTCGGACGCGCTCGGACTGCCCAGCGCCGCCAAGGAGGCGTACGCCTTCGCCGTCCTGGGCTACCTCACCCTGCACGGCCTGCCCGGCACCCTGCCCGAGTGCACGGGCGCGGCGGGCCCGCGGGTCCTCGGCAGCCTCACCCCCGGCCGTACGGCGCTGCGCCTGCCCGCACCTCCCGCGCAGCCGCCCCGCACCCTGCGGGTCACCCCGCCGCCGGCCGCGGCGCGTTGACCACGGAGCCCCGGGGCGCCCGGGCGGTGACCATCAGGCCGGCCACCAGGGCCGCCAACAGCAGGGCGCCGGCCGACCACCAGAGGGTGTCGGTGTAGCCGTGCAGCAGCTCCTCGGTCTGGCCGTCCTCCGAGGCGCGGTTGAAGCGGGCGGTGATGAGGCTGGTGAGCAGGGCCACCCCGATCGCCTCGCCCACCTGCTGGGCCGTGACCGCGATCCCCGAGGCGGCGCCGGAGTGCTGCGGGGCCACGCCGGCGGTCGCGGTGGCGAAGAGCGGCACGAAGGCCAGGCCGATGCCGAAACCGGCGAGGAGCATCCCGGGCAGTACCCGGAGCGTGTAGTCGCTGCCGGTGAGGAGCACCAGCCCGACCGCCGCGGTCACCAGCCCCGACACGATCAGGACACGGGGCGCGGCGCGGTGCTGAAGGCGCGCCGAGACCTGGGTGGCGGCGACGGCGGCCGCGGCGGCCACGGGCAGGATCATCAGTCCGGCCACGACCTGGGCGTGGCCGAAGAGGTACTGCAAGTAGAAGGACAGAGTGGGGAGCAGGGCCAAGGTGCCGGCGCCGGCCAGCACCAGGACGAGGACGCAGCCGGCGCGGTCACGGTCCCTGGCGACGTACGGCGCCCACAGCGGGCCGGACGTGACGGTCTGCCACCACAGGAAGGCCCCGAGCAGCAGGACGCCCGCCGAGAGCAGCCCCAGTGTCACGGGGGCGGTCCAGCGCAGCTGCTCGGCCTCGCCCAGGCCGAGCAGCAGGGCGGCGATCGCGGCGGAGCCGAGCAGCACGCCGAGCCAGTCGAAGCGGGCCCCCGCACGCCGCGGGCGGGCCGGGAGCAGGGTGGCCGCGCCGGTCAGCGCGAGCGCGGCGAGCGGGACGCAGGCGTACTGGGACCAGCGCCAGTTCAGCAGCTCGGCGAGCCAGCCGCCCGCGAGCAGGCCCACCGCGCCGCCGCCGGCCGCGACCGCCGCGTAGACCCCGAAGGCCCGGGCGCGTTCCCTGGGATCGGTGAAACCGGTGGACACCAGGGACAGCGCGGACGGTGTCACCAGGGCGGCGAAGGCACCCTGCAGGGCGCGGGCCGCGGTCAGCAGACCGGGGCCGTCGGCCGAGCCGCCGAGCGCCGAGGCCAGCGCGAAGCCGGCCAGGCCGATGAGCAGGGTCCGTCTGGCCCCCACCAGGTCGGCGATGTGCCCGCCGAGCAGCAGCAGCCCGCCGAAGGCGAGTACGTAGGCGCTGACCGCCGGGTTCAAGCCGTCGCCGCCCAGGCCGAGTTCGGCCAGGACGGACGGCAGGGTGATGTTGAAGGCCATCGCGTCGAGCAGCACCAGCAGCTGCGTCAGGGCGATCACCGCCAGCCCCCACCAGCGCCTGGGATGCGGGGCATCCGGGTGCTCGGGGCCGGACGGCGGCGGTCCGAACCCCTGCGCGGGGACGGAGTGCGCCGGGGCGGTGGGCGCGTAGGCGGGCGGCGCGGGCACCGGCTGGTGCGGGACGGAGGGGGTGCGGGGGTCCGGCCGCGCGGCGGGGGCCTCGGCCGCCACCTCCGGGCCGTAGTCCAGCAACCGGGCGGCACGGCGGCCGAGTTGGGCCAGCACCGCACCGGGCAGCCACTCCCCGGGCCGGTCCACCGCCGTGCGCTCCGCCACCTGCCCGGGCGTGGGCCGCTCGGCCGGGTCCTTGGCCAGGCAGGCGCGCACGAGACCGGCCAGCGGCTGCGGCACACCGGTCAGGTCCGGCTCCTCCTCGGCGACCCGGAACAGGTGGGCGTTCAGACCGGAGTCGCCGGCTCCGAACAGCAGCCGTCCGGTGGACGCGTACACGAGCACGGCGCCCAGGCAGAAGACATCGCTGGCGGGCGTGAGTTCGAGGCCGCGGACCTGCTCGGGCGACATGAAGCCGGGGGAGCCGATCAGCATGCCGGTGCGGGTGTGCAGGCTGTCCCCGGCGAGGCTGTCCATCGCGCGCGCGATGCCGAAGTCGATGACGCGGGGGCCGTCGACGGTGACGAGGACGTTGGACGGCTTCAGGTCACGGTGGATCAGGCCCGCCCCGTGCACGGCCTGCAGGGCGACGGCGAGCCGGTTGGCGAGCGTGTGCACCGAGTACTCGGGCAGCGGCCCGAAGTCCTCGGCGACCACCGTGCGCAGGTCCGGCCCCGGGATGTACTGGGTCGCCACCCAGGGCACGGCGGCCTCCGGGTCCGCGTCGAGCACCGCCGCCGTCCAGTCCCCGCCCACCCGCCGGGCGGCGGCCACCTCGCGGGCGAAGCGCCTGCGGAACTCGGGGTGCCCGGCGTGCTCGGCCTGTACGACCTTCACGGCCACGGTGCGTCCGCCCTCGGAACGGCCCAGATAGACCAGGCCCATACCGCCCGCACCCAGCCGGGCGATCAGACGGTACGGACCGATGCGGGTCGGGTCTGCTGCGATCAACTGGTCCACGTGACGAAGGTAGGCCACCTGTCATTCGGGGGGTGACCCCACCCCCCGAATGACAGGAGAATGCCGGCATGAAGATCAGCGCGCAGTCCCTCAACCGTGCGACGCTCGCCCGGCAGTTGCTGCTCCGCCGCGAGCCGCTCGCCGTCCCGGACGCGGTGCGCAGGGTGGTCGCCCTGCAGGCGCAGGAGCCCGCCTCACCGTACGTCGCGCTGTGGAACAGGCTGGACGGCTTCGATCCGGCGGGCCTCGACGAGGCCCTGGCCGGCCGGAGCACGGTCAAGGCGACCCTGATGCGGCTCACCCTGCACGCCGTACACGCCGATGACTACGCGCCCTTCCGCGAGGCGATGGAGCCGACCCTGCGCGGCGCGCGGCTCGGCGACCCGCGGTTCAGGTCCTCCGGACTCGGCCCCGACGAGGCCGCGGACCTGGTCGGCGATCTGCTGGGGTACGCGGACCGGCCGCGGACCACCGCCGAGTTGGGCCGCCGGCTCGAGGAGCGGCTCGGCGCACCGATGGAGCCGGCCGCCCAGCGCATGCTGCGGCAGTACGCGCCGCTGTGGCACGCGCCCACGGGCGGGCCCTGGTCGTTCCGGACCCGGCCCTCGTACGTCGCACCGCGCGAGCGACCGGTCCTGGCCGGACCCGACGCCGCGGCCGGCGGCCTGCGGATCCTGATCCGCCGCTACCTGGAGGGCTTCGGCCCGGCGTCGGTGGCGGACATGGCGCAGT
This sequence comes from Streptomyces sp. NPDC058525, assembly GCF_042719495.1. Lineage (NCBI taxonomy): Bacteria > Bacillati > Actinomycetota > Actinomycetes > Kitasatosporales > Streptomycetaceae > Streptomyces > Streptomyces sp. NPDC058525. Next base: position 40,980 of record NZ_JBHXNP010000012.1, on the reverse strand, counting down.
TCGCGCTGGTCCAGCAGACCCGGGTCCGCGCGGCCGTGCAGGCGCTCGGTGGCGGGCTCGAACGGCTGGCGGGCCCGGACGGCAAGGAGCTGTACGACGTCCCGGGCGCGCCCCGGCCGGCCGCGGACACGCCCGCCCCGCCGAGGCTGATGGCGATGTGGGACAGCGTCCTGCTGGCCTACGCCGACCGCGGCCGCCTCATCCCGCCCGCCTACCGCAAGCACGTGACCCGGGTGAACGGCGACGTGCTGCCCACCCTGCTGGTCGACGGCCTCGTCGCCGGCGTCTGGCGTCCCGCCGAGGGCGGCATCGAGGCCGCCGCCTTCCACCCGCTGCCGGAGGACACCTGGCGGGCGCTGGCCGCGGAGGCGCGGGCGCTCGTCTCGTTCCTCGCTCCCCGCGAGCCCCGGGCGTACGGGCGCTACGGCCACTGGTGGACCAAGGGGATCCCGGCCGCGGAGACCCGGCTGCTCGGCCGCGACTGACCCGGCGGGTCGGCCGAACCGCCCGGTCTTCGGCCGACCCGCCCGGTCGACCGATCCGCCGGGTCCGCCGGGCAGCCGAGCAGCCGAGCCGCCGGGTCCGTGAGCAGCCCGTCAGGCGCCGACGTAGGCCGCCAAGTGCTCGCCGGTGAGGGTGGGGCGGCCGGCGACCAGGTCGGCGGGGGTGCCCTCGAAGACGATCAGGCCGCCGTCGTGGCCGGCGCCCGGCCCGAGGTCGATGATCCAGTCGGCGTGCGCCATGACCGCCTGGTGGTGCTCGATGACGATGACGGACTTGCCGGAGTCCACGAGCCGGTCCAGCAGGCCGAGGAGGTGCTCGACGTCGGCGAGGTGCAGACCGGTCGTCGGCTCGTCGAGGACGTAGACCCCGCCCTTCTCCGACATGTGGGTGGCCAGCTTGAGGCGCTGCCGCTCGCCGCCGGACAGCGTGGTGAGCGGCTGGCCGAGGCTGAGGTAGCCGAGGCCCACGTCGGCGAGCCGGTCGAGGATCTTGTGGGCGGCCGGCGTGTGCGCCTCGCCCGCACCGAAGAACTCCTCGGCCTCGGTCACCGACATCGCGAGCACCTCGCTGATGTCGCGGCCCCCGAGCCGGTACTCCAGGACCGAGGCGTCGAACCGCTTCCCCTCGCAGTCCTCGCAGGTGGTGGCCACGCTCTGCATGATCGCCAGGTCGGTGTAGATGACGCCGGCGCCGTTGCAGGTCGGGCAGGCGCCCTCGGAGTTGGCGCTGAACAGCGCCGGCTTCACCCCGTTGACCTTGGCGAACGCCTTGCGGATCGGGTCGAGGAGCCCGGTGTAGGTCGCCGGGTTGCTGCGCCGGGAGCCGCGGATCGGGCTCTGGTCGATCGACACCACGCCCTCGCCCGCGGGCATCGAACCGTGCACGAGCGAGCTCTTGCCGGAGCCCGCGACCCCGGTGATGACGGTCAGCACCCCGAGCGGGATGTCGACGTCCACATCGCGCAGGTTGTTGGCCGCCGCCCCGCGGATCTCCAGCGTGCCGTTGGGCTCGCGCACGGTCTCCTTGAGCGAGGACCGGTCGTCGTAGTGGCGGCCGGTCGTGGTCCCGCTGGCCCGCAGCCCCTCGACGGTGCCCTGGAAGCAGACGGAGCCGCCCGCCGTCCCGGCGCCCGGGCCGAGGTCGACGACGTGGTCGGCGATCGCGATCGTCTCCGGCTTGTGCTCCACCACGAGCACCGTGTTGCCCTTGTTCCGCAGCCGCAGCAGCAGGTCGTTCATCCGCTGGATGTCGTGCGGGTGCAGGCCGATGGTGGGCTCGTCGAAGACGTAGGTGATGTCGGTCAGCGGGGAGCCGAGGTGGCGGATCATCTTGACGCGCTGCGCCTCACCCCCCGACAGCGTGCCGGCGGGCCGCTCCAGCGACAGGTAGCCGAGGCCGATCTCCACGAACGAGTCGAGGGTCTGCCGGAGCGCCGCGAGCAGCGGCGCCACCGACGGCTCCTTCAGGCCGCGGACCCATTCGGCGAGGTCGCGGATCTCCATCGCGCAGGCGTCGGCGATGCTGAGCTTCTTGATCTTCGAGGCGCGGGCGCCCTCGCTGAGCCGGGTGCCGTCGCACTCGGGACAGGTGGTGAAGGTGACGGCCCGCTCCACGAACGCCCTGATGTGCGGCTGCATCGCCTCCTTGTCCTTGGACAGGAAGGATTTCTGGATCTTGGGGATCAGCCCCTCGTAGGTGAGGTTGATGCCGTTGACCTTCACCTTGGTCGGCTCTCCGTACAGGAAGTCCTGCATCTCCTGTTTGGTGAACCTGCGGATCGGCTTGTGCGGGTCCAGGAAGCCGGACTGGGCGTAGAGGCCCACCGTCCACTGGCTGTCCGACTTCCAGCCGGGGATGGTGAACGCGCCTTCGGCGAGCGACTTGGAGTCGTCGTAGAGCTGGGTGAGGTCGATGTCGGAGACCTTGCCCCGGCCCTCGCAGTGCGTGCACATGCCGCCGGTGCGCTCGTAGGTCGCCCTGACGGCCTTCTTGTTGCCCTTCTCGACGGTGATCGCACCGCTCGCCCGGACCGAGGCCGTGTTGAAGGAGTACGCGCTGGGCGGGCCGATGTGGGGCTTGCCGAGCCGGCTGAAGAGGATGCGCAGCATCGCGTTGGCGTCGGTGGCGGTGCCGACGGTGGAGCGCGGGTCGGCGCCCATCCGCTGCTGGTCGACGCTGATCACGGTCGTCAGTCCGTCGAGCACGTCGACCTCGGGCCGGGCCAGGTTCGGCATGAAGCCCTGTACGAAGGCGCTGTAGGTCTCGTTGATCAGCCGCTGGGACTCCGCGGCGATCGTGTCGAACACGAGCGAGCTCTTGCCCGAGCCCGATACGCCGGTGAACACCGTCAGCCGGCGCTTCGGGATCTCGATGCTGACGTCCTTGAGGTTGTTCTCGCGCGCTCCGTGTACGCGGATCCGGTCGTGGCTGTCGGCATCGTGCGGTGCAGGCGACTGCGTGTCCGACCTCGTGACCTTGCTCATCGTGTCTCCATCTGTCGGGCGGGGGCCGCTCGCGCGGCCCCCTTCGGTGTCGCCTGGCTCGATCCGGCCGGGATCGAGCAGTACGTCTGGTTCTACTTCGTCGGCTCGATCATGGCAACGACGTGACGGGCGTCGGCTACCGCTCGCGGGGCTGGGCGAAGCGGATCATGTTGCCGGACGGGTCGCGGAAGGCGCAGTCGCGCACCCCGTAGTGCTGGTCGATCGGTTCCTGCAGCACGTCGCCGCCGGCGGCCCGGATCTTTTCGAAGGTGGCGTCGCAGTCGTCGGTGGAGAAGATCACCCCGCGCAGCATGCCCTTGGCCAGCAGGTCCGCCATGGCCTGCCGGTCGGCCGCGGAGGCGTTGGGGTCGGCGAGCGGCGGTTCGAGGACGATCTCCACGTCCGGCTGCGCGGGCGACCCGACGGTCACCCAGCGCATGCCCTCGTATCCGACGTCGCCCCGCACCTCGAGGCCGAGGGCGTCGCGGTAGAAGGCGAGCGCCTTGTCGTGGTCGTCGACTGCGATGAAGCACTGAGAGAGCTTGATGTCCATGCCCACGACGCTACGAGGCTTCGGCGGACGGCGCTTCTCCAATCCTGACCGGTTTCACCGGGGCGGGCGCCGGGGCTTCGGCCGAATCGCCGCTTCCCGCCAACTATCCTTTATGTGCGGCGAGTTGCCGTTTCGCTGACCTATGTTCCTGGAGCACGCCCATTCGCCCCAGGAGGTCAGATTGCAGTCCAGGCGCCGTTTCGCCTTCCCACGCCTGTTACGCCGTTCCCACCTGCTCATAGCCTTCGGCCTCGGCTCGCTGCTGATAGGCCTGACGCCGTGGCTCGGGGTCGCGGGCCCGGCGGCCGCCGGCCGGGCCCCGGCGCCCCGGCCCGCCCCCGTACCCCTCGACCAGCAGACGGCCGTGCAGTCACCGCACCACGGCATAGCCCCGGCGAACGCGATGGAACCCACGGCTCCGCTCCTTGACCGGACCGGCTGGACCGCCACCGCGAGCGACGAGGAGACCACCGGCGAGAACGGCCGGGCGGCCAACGTACTCGACGGCAACACCGCCACCCTGTGGCACAGCAAGTGGACCGGCACCCCGGCCCCGCTGCCGCACAGCATCACCATCGACATGCGGCGCACGGCCGTCGTCTCCGCACTCGTCTACCAGCCCCGCACCAACGGCCCCAACGGGCGCGTCGGCGAGTACGGCATCAGCGTCAGCACGGACGGCCAGAACTGGGGGAGCCCGGTCGCCACCGGCACGCTCGCCGACGACGCCGGCGCCAAGACCCTCGGGTTCGCCCCGCAGGGAGCCCGCTTCGTCCGGCTGACCGCCCTCACCGAGGCGGGCGGCCGCGGCCCCTGGTCCTCCGCCGCCGAGATCAACCTGCTCGGCGACCCCGGCACCCCCGCGGCCACCGTCGACCTGTCCCGGACCGGCTGGACCGCCACCGCGAGCGACGAGGAGACCACCGGCGAGAACGGCCGGGCGGCCAATGTGCTCGACGGCAACACCGCCACCGTCTGGCACAGCAAGTGGACCGGCACCCCGGCCCCGCTGCCGCACAGCATCACCATCGACACGCGGCGCACGACCGCGGTCTCCGCGCTGGTCTACCACCCCCGGGCCGACGGGGCCAACGGCCGGGCCGGCGCGTACACCGTCACCACCAGCGCCGACGGCACGGCCTTCGGAGCACCCGTCGCCGCGGGCACCTGGCGGGACGACGACACCGTCAAGACCGCCACCTTCACCCGCACCGAGAACACCCGCTTCATACGCCTGACCGTGACCACCGAGGCCGGCGGCCGCGGCCCGTGGACCTCGGCCGGCGAGATACGCCTGAGCGGACCCGCCAGCCCCGCCGTCCACGGCTCCTGGGACCGGATCATCGGCTTCCCCCTGGTGCCCGTGGCCACCGCCGCCCTGCCCGGCGACAAACTGCTGGCCTGGTCGGCGTACGCGGTCGACCGCTTCGGCGGCAGCAACGGCTACACCCAGACCGCGATCCTCGACCTGAAGACCGGCAAGGTCACCCAGCGCCGCATCGACAACACCGGCCACGACATGTTCTGCCCCGGCATCGCCATGCTGGCCGACGGCCGCGTCCTGGTCACCGGAGGGAGCAACGCCGAGAAGGCGAGCGTCTACGACCCCGCCACCGACGAGTGGTCCGCCACCACCAGCATGAACATCGCCCGCGGCTACCAGGCCATGACCCTCCTCTCCACCGGCGAGGCCTTCGTCCTGGGCGGCTCCTGGAGCGGAGCCGCGGGCGACAAGGCCGGTGAGGTCTGGTCCCCGGACACCCGCACCTGGCGGAGCCTGCCCGGCGTCTCGGCCACCCCAGCCCTGACCGCCGACCCGGCCGGACCCTACCGCGCCGACAACCACATGTGGCTGCACGCCACTTCGGGCGGCAAGGTGCTGCACCTGGGCCCGAGCAAGCAGATGAACTGGATCTCGACCACCGGCCAGGGCAGCACCACCCCCGCCGGCACCCGGGCCGACAGCCAGGACGCCATGACCGGCAACGCCGTCGCCTACGACATCGGCAAACTGCTCACCCTGGGCGGCTCGCCCGCCTACGAGAAGAGCCCGGCCACCCGGCGCGCCTACACCGTCGGCATCTCCGGCAGCCAGGTCCAGGCCGCCCGCACGGGGGACATGGAACACGCCCGCGCCTTCGGCAACAGCGTCGTCCTGCCCGACGGCAAGGTGGCCGTCTTCGGCGGACAGGCCTACCCCGTGCCGTTCAGCGACGCCACCTCCGTACTGACCCCCGAACTGTGGGACCCGGCCACCGGCACCTTCACCCCGCTCGCCACCATGGCCATCCCGCGCAACTACCACAGCGTGGCCAACCTCCTGCCGGACGGCCGGATCTTCTCCGGCGGCGGAGGCCTGTGCGGCGACTGCGCGACCAACCACCCCGACGGATCCGTCTTCACACCGCCCTACCTGCTCAACGCGGACGGATCGCCGAAACCGCGCCCCGTCATCACCGGAGGCGTGCCTCCCCGGACGGCCCCCGGCAGCTCGCTCACCGTGAGCACCGAGGCCCCGGTCGCGTCCTTCGTCCTGATGCGGGCCGCGGCCGCGACCCACTCCACCGACAACGACCAGCGGCGGGTCCCCCTCACGGCCACGGCCACGGCCACCGGAACCGGTACGTACACGGTGTCCGTACCCGCCGACACCGGCGTGGTCCTGCCGGGGACGTACATGCTCTTCGCCCTCGATGCCCAGGGGGTGCCGAGCATCGCCAAGTTCGTCACCGTCTCCTGACCCGCGGGCGGTGCCCGGCCCCCTGGGCATCGAGGGGGCCGGGCACCGCCACGGGGCCGGCGGGGACTCAGCGCCAGGAGGGGTGGCCTTCGGCGGCGGTGCCGGTGGTGAGCGCCCGCTCGCCGGTCCCGTCCGTGCGCACGGCCCAGATCACGGGCTTCTCGTACGGGCCCCGGACGAAGGCCACCCACGCGCCGTCGGCGGACCAGGCCGGGTCCATCTCGTGGGCGTCGGTGGCCACCAGATCACGGTCGCCGGTGCCGTCGGCGGCCACCAGGCGGATATCGCCCTGGCGGTCCTTCCCGTAGGTGCCGGCCGTGTACGCGAAGGTCGTGCCGTCGGGTGACCACACCGGGTCGAGCGCCGGATGGGACAGCCGGGTCACCTGCTGCGGGGCCCGGTGGGGAGCGGCGGGGTCGACGAGGTGGATCTGCCAGTTCTCGGGCCGCGTCTCGATGCTGACCGCGATGTGCTTGCCGTCCGGGGACCACGCGGGATCCTCGACCGGGCTCGTGCCCGAGGTGAGCTGGCGCGCGGAGCCGTCGGCGATGTCGACGACGAACAGCTGCTGTACGCCGTCCTTCTTGCGCAGGACGGCCAGCCGGGCGCCGTCCGGCGACCAGGACACCCGCCCGCCGGCGATGGCGGCGACCCGCCGCGGGTTCGCACCGTCCGCCTCGGCGGTCCAGACGGATGAGCCGTCGAGCTTGGTGCGGGTGAACGCGAAGGACTTCCGGTCGGGGGACCACTGGGGCAGGACATCGCACGCGCCGCCCGCGAGGAGGCGTACGGGAGCGGCCGACGAGGCGTCCCGGCGGGCGATGACACCGTGACAGGTCCCCGGCCAGCCGGGGGCCGTGTCCTGCCGGATCAGCATGTCCTCGGCGGGGAACGCGGCGGCGGCGGAGGCGGACCCGGACCCGTAACCGGTGGGGGCGACGGCGTCGGGCTTGGCATCGTCCGAGCCGCCGCCGTCCCAGGGCCGCCACACCAGCAGGCCGCCGGCCACGAGAGCGACCACGAGCACGGCCGCCACCACCGCCCGCCGCCGCCCGTCCACGGGCACGGCCGAATCCGCCCCCGAGGCCCCCGTCACGGCCGACGGCTGCTCGGCACGAGGCCCGGCGCCACCGGGCCGTGAGACCTCCGGCCGGGCGTCGGGTGCCGTGGCGTTGGGCCGGGTGGTCTCCGGAGCGGTACGGGGGTCCGTGCCGCCGAACGGGAGGGTTTCGGGCCGGGCGTCGGGTGCGGTGGCGTCGGGGCGGGCGGTCTCCGGAGCGGTACGGGGGTCCGTGTCGCCGGGCGGGAGGGTTTCGGGCCGGGCGTCGGGTGCGGTGGCGCCGGGGTCGGTGGTCTCCGGAGCCGTACGGGGCCCCGCGCCACCGGGCCGTGAGACCTCTGGCCGGGCGTCGGGTGCCGTGGCGTCGGGGTGGGGCGTCCCGGACTGGGGGTCGGGTGCCGTGGCGTTGGGGCGGGCGGGCTCCGGGGTCGTGTGCGGCTTTGCTTCGGTCGGTGGGCTTGACGGTGTTGTTCCCGGTGCCGTGAGTCCGGGGCCGAGGGGAGCGGGATCCGGTGTCCCGCCGGGGGCGGAGGGCTGTGGGGCCGGTGCGTCCTGCGGGGCGTCAGAGGCGGTGGCTTCGGCGGACGGTTCCGGGCGGGGGAGCAGTTGGGTCGCCGCGTCCGGGAGCCAGTTGTCGCCCGCCGGGTGGCGGACGGTCAGGCCGCCCAGGAAGGCCGTCGGGGTGGGCCGGTCCCGCGGGTCCTTGGACAGGCAGGCAGCGACGGCCGCCCGGAGTTCGTCCGGAACGGCGGTCAGGTCCGGCTCCTCGTGGACCACCTTGTAGTGCCTGGCCGCCGACGGGCCGTCGCCGAACGGAGAGCCGCCCGCCGCCTGGGCGAGCACCACCCCCAGCGCGAACATGTCGACCGCAGGGGTCACCGTGCCGCTGGTCAGCTGCTCCGGTGCCAGGAATCCCGGCGTGCCGATCTGCAGCCCCGTCTGCGTCAGGGCCGTTCCGTCCAGAGCGCGCGCGATGCCGAAGTCGATCACGCGCGGCCCGTCCTCCGCGACGATGATGTTCGCGGGCTTGAGGTCGCGGTGGATGACCCCGGCCCGGTGGATCGCCTCCAGCGCCTCGGCCAGGCCGGCCGCCAGGACGGTCAGCGTGTCCAGGGGCAGCGATCCGACGCGCGCCAGCACCGCCTGCAGGGTGGGACCGGGCACGAAGGCCGTGACCAGCCAGGCCGGATCGCCGTCCGGGTCGGCGTCGACGACCGGCGCGGTGTGGAAGCCGCCGACCCGCCGCGCGGCCGCCACCTCGTCGGCGAACCGGCGCCTGAACCCGGGCTCGGTGCTCAGCTCCGGCCGTACCACCTTGACGGCCACCGCACGCCCGGACTGGGAGCGGCCCAGGTAGACCACACCCATGCCCCCCTGGCCGAGCCTCCCCACCAGCCGGTAGCGGCCCTCGCCGACCGACGTGGGATCGCCCGTTTCGAGCGGCTTCATGGGTCCCCCGTTTCACACCTCGCGCAATGAACAGCCTCTCCCTACCGGTCGCGTCGCGCACCAGTCAAGCGAGGCCGTTCCCGAGGCCGCGGGAGTGCCGCCGTACCGCTCAGGCCGTGCCCCACCGCCCGGCGGCCCGGCTGGTCGCCGGCTGGTCGCCTTCCACAGCACGGGACTTCCGGCCGGGGCGTGCCGGTCGTGGCGAAGTCGATGAACGCGGAGTCCCAGGGGACCGGTACCTCGGCGACGTCCTGCCACCGGTCCTCGTCCAGCGGCGGGGCCGTGCTCCAGAGTTGGGCAGTGACGGCGACGTGGCCGATCCCCTGCCCGCACCACGTGAACCCGTACCTCCGCACGGAGGCGCAGACGGACCTGCGCCCACCCTGCGGGCTTCCTTAAGGGAACTTGAAGAACGCCTCCGGGAGGCTTTTGTCCCTGGTCACCGGCCTAGGCTCGGTCCGACCGTCCTCCCCTCTCCCTGCGAGGTGCTACCGGCATGAGCCGCAGCCGAACTCCCGGATCCCCGTCCCGCGTCGAGGCGCGGCGGAAGAAGACGGTGCGCACGCGCATCGTGCTGTCCCTCACCGCGGCCGCCGCGGCGGTGGCGGTCGGGGTCGCGGTGGCCGACTCCGACGGCGGAGCGGGCACGGACCAGCGGGCCGGAGGCGGCGCCGGCCCCGGGTCCGGGACGGCGAAGTCCGCCGCGGCGGGCTCCGGTGGCGCGGAGGCGACGGCCAGCCCGTCGGCCGCCCTGCCCACGGTCACCGCCGACGCCGCCTCCGGGCCGGGTGCGACCCCGCCCGGAACCCCCGGCGCCGAGACCTCGGAGCCCGCCGCCCCCACGAAGACCGAGGCGGAGGAGAGCAGCCCGGCCGCGCCGGCGGCGCCCCAGACCCGCAAGCCGTCGCGTACGCCCGCCGCGCCCACCGGCGGGTCGGGCGGGTCGGGCGGCTCCGGCGGTTCCTCCGGCGGAGGTGCCTCCAGCGACTCCGAGTCCGCGGTGCTGGCCCTGGTCAACAAGGAGCGTTCGGCGGCCGGTTGCGGCCCCCTCGCCGCGAACGCGAAGCTGACGGCCGCGGCACGGGCGTACAGCGACACCATGGCCCGCAGCGGCGTGATGTCGCACACCGGTCCCGACGGGTCCACCATGACCAGCCGTGTGGAGGCCGCCGGATACGGGTGGTCCCGGCTGGGCGAGAACATAGCCCGCGGCCAGGCGGACGCCGACGCGGTCATGAAGGCGTGGATGAACAGCCCCGGCCACAAGGCCAACATCCTCAACTGCGCCTTCAAGGAGATCGGCATCGGCGTGCACAAGGGCGACGGCGGCCCTTGGTGGACACAGAACTTCGGCACCCCGAGGTAAACCCGGTACCCCCGGAACCCCCGGAACCCCGGTAACCCCCACACCCCCCACACGCACCACACGCACCACTCCACACCCCCCACACGCGTCCCCCTGCCCGCATCCGGGCAGGGGGACGTCGTCGTCCGCACCGCCCGGACCCGGGCCGCTGCCGCGTCCGCGCCGTTCGGGGGAGGTGGTGACGGGCGGCCCGGCGCGTCGGCCACTATGGGCCCGTGCCCCGAATTCCGCGCTACCTGCTCATATGGCTGTCGTGCACGGCCGCCAGCGTGACCGCCGTGCTCGTCACGGTCCAGTTCGTGGTCGGTTCGACCAGGCATACGCCGCCCGTGGCCCGGTCCGCCCCGATGGTCTTCGAATCCCCGCCGGCGTGGCAGGCGGGCGACGGCCAGTCCCCGAGCCCGCAGCCCCCGACCGCTTCCCCCACCGGCTCGCCCACCGCCACCGAGCGGCCGTCCCCCTCGGCCTCCACGCCCACGCCCGCCAAGACCTCGACGGGAGCCCCCCGCACCACCGCGCCCAAGCCCGCCGTCGACTGCGAGCAGGGCGGACCCGGCCTGCACACCGTCCCCTCGCAGGGCGGCAAGGTCACCGTGCGGTACGGGAGCCGCGGCGTGTGCCTGATCTCCGCGATCCCCGGCCGCGGATTCAAGGCCACCACCTCCCAGACCGCCGACGACACCCTGACGGTCACGTTCTCCGGCGCGGACCACCGCTCGGTCATCACGGCGACGATCGAACCGGTGGCGAAGGCCACCGTCCGCGAGACGTCCTTCTGAGCCGCGGCGCCGACCCATTTGGGGCGACCAGCACCACTCAACCCCCTGATCCCCTTTGCCGGTTTCGGGCCTTCGCGGGTGCTCGCCGCCTGAGTGCCGGCGCAGCGGAAGGTGAGCGCTTCCTTAGGGGATCCTCAAGATCACGCGCACCCGGTCCGTGCCGCCCCGGGCGGTCCTATGCTCCCCGAGCCGGGAGGCATTCGTGCTCCCCGAGCCGGGACGCATTCGCCGTTCCCGCAGTCCGAACCGTGCCCTGGGGTGTCCTCGCCATGACTTCTCGCATACTCCGACCCGTCCGCGCGGGCCGCCGCACGACGCAGCCCCGCTCCGCCCCGCTCCTGGGGGTGCGGCTGCCGCTGGCCGCCGCGGCCGTGGTCGCCGTCGGGCTGACCGCGGCCTGCGGGCCCTCGTCGTCCCAGTCCGCCGGGGCTTCTTCGCCCTCCGCGGTCGGGCAGTCGTCGCAGACCCTCCCCGCCGGAGCGGAGTCCGCCTCCCCGTCCGCGTCCGCCGAGGCCTCCCCGACCGCCGCCTCCTCGGCCTCGCCGTCGGCGTCCGCCGCCGCCACGACCGGCTCCACCCCGGCCCCCTCCCGTACGCGCGGCACCTCGGCCGCCCCCAAGCCGGCCCGCACCTCCGCCGCGCCCGCACCGGCCCGTGTCCCCGGGCCCGGCTACGACAGTTCCGCCGACGCGCAGAAGCAGATCGACGCGGCCCTGCGCGCGGCCAAGGCCGACGGACGGATGGTGCTGCTCGACTTCGGCGCCAACTGGTGCGGCAACTGCAAGGCGGCCGACAAGGTCTTCGCCCAGCCGCAGACGACGGCGATCCTCGGGGCCTCCTACCACCTGGTCAAGGTCGACATCGGCGGCGACAGCTCCGCCAACTCCGCTCTCCTGCGCAAGTACAGCCCCTCGGGCGGGAGTTACAAGATGCCCGTCCTCGTCGTCGTCACCCCCTCCGGTACGGTCCGCACCGACACCCACGCCACGGGCAACCCGGCCCTGACCTCGGACGGCATCAACTCCTTCCTGCGCAAGTGGGCACCGTGAGCCGTCGCATCCCGCGGTCCGCCGCCGCGGCCCGGGCCGGCCTCGCCGCGGCCGCCGCCTTCCTCTCCCTGGCCACCCTCGCGGCATGCGGCGCACAGCCCGCCGGGAGCGGCGGGGCCCCGCCCACGACGAGCTTCACCGAGAACGGGGTCACCGTCACGCTGTCGGTGTCCGACTGGCGCGCCCCCCAGGGCACCCTGACCGCCGTCTTCACCCCTGAGGAGCAGGGGTTCCACCTCTACAGCACCGACCTGCCCGCCACCGGGATCGAGGGCGTGGGCCGGCCGACCGCCGTCGGCGTCACCGGGGTCCTGCGGGCGGCCGGGAAGCTGACGGCCGGCGCGGAGGTGCAGACGATCAGCGTGCCCGGCGTCAAGGCCCCCGTCCCCGTCTACCCCGACGGCCCCGTCACCACCACGCTGCCCATCCGGGCCGACGGCGACGGGGACGCGACGGTACTGCTCGGCTACGCCAGCTGCAGCACCCGGGAAGGCTGCACCATCCCGGTATCCGACCGCCCGGTGCACCTGCGCGTCACCGGCGAAGGCCTCGCCTTCGCCACCCCCCGGCCGTAGGAACGGGCGTTCACCTAAGGTGTGGCCATGCCCAGCGTCCTGGTCGTTGAAGACGACCCCAGCATCCGCCAGTCACTCATCGAGGTCCTGGCGGAGCACGGGTACGCCGTACGCAGCGCGGCCGACGGGTTCGGCGCCCTGCGCGAGGTCACCCAGGTGCCCGTCGACGCGGTGGTCCTGGACCTGGGGCTGCCCGATCTGGACGGAGGAGACGCACTGCGCATGATCCGCGGCATATCCTCCGTCCCGGTCCTGGTGGCCACCGCCCGCGACGACGAGACCGAGATCATCAAGCTCCTGAACGCGGGCGCCGACGACTACCTGGTCAAGCCGTTCTCCGGGGGACAGCTCATCGCCCGCCTCTCCGCCGTCCTCCGGCGCACCAGCCACCTCCCCCCGGCCCACACCGCCCACGCCCCGCAGGGCGGCCGGCCGGCGCGGCCCGCACCGGCCGCGGAACCCCTGCGCGCCACCACCGTGGGCGAGCTGGCCGTCGACCCCGGCGCGCGCACCGCGTACCTGGCCGGCCGCGAGCTCCACCTCACCCGCCGCGAGTTCGACCTGCTGGCCTTCCTCGCCCACCACAGCGGCCAGGTCGTCTCCAAACGGCGGCTGCTGACCGAGGTGTGGCGCGAGCCGTACGTGGACGACCAGACCGTCGACGTGCACCTGTCGTCGCTGCGCCGCAAGCTCGGCGAACGCGCGGCGGCCCCCCGCTACCTGCTGACGGTCCGCGGTGTCGGCATCAAACTGGTGGCCCCGCGTTGAGACGCTCACTGGCCGGAGTGGCGCTCGCCGTGACCTCCATGGTCGCCCTCTCCTTCCTCATACCGCTGGCCGCACTGGTGATGTCGCTGGTCAAGGAGCAGAGCGTCACCGCGGCCGAGCAGCGGGCCGCCGCCCTGGCCCCCGTACTGACGCTCACCACGGACCCGTCCGCCCTGCGGGAGTCCGCCGCCGGCCTGGACGCCGCCGAGTACCTGGTCGTCCACCTGCCGGACGCCCCCGCCCTCGGCAGCTCCCGGGCGCCGTCCGCCCTGCTCGAACGGGCCCAGCGCGGACGGGAGTCCATCTCCCAGGAGATACCCAGCGGCTGGATCTGCCTCCAGCCGGTGGTGCTGCCCGGCGACCGGGTCGCCGTCATCGAGAACTTCGTCCCCGAGGCGGAACTGACCCGCGGGGTCAAGGCGTCCTGGGCGGTCATGACCCTCCTCGCCGTCGGCCTGATCGGCGGTTCCGTACTGGTCGCCGACCGCCTCGGGGCGAAGGTGGTCCGGTCCTCCAGGAGGCTCGCGCACGCCTCCCACGCGCTGGGCGAAGGCAACCTGGACGCCCGCGTGGATCCCATGGGCCCCCGGGAACTGCGCGACGCGGGCCTCGCGTTCAACGCGATGGCCCACCGGATGACCGAACTGCTCGCCGTCGAACGCGAACTGGTCGCCGACCTGTCCCACCGGCTGCGCACCCCGCTGACCGCCCTGCACCTCGCATCGGAGCGGATGGCCGGCTCACCGGAATCGGCCAGGGTCGAGGCGGCCGTGGGAGCACTGGAGACGGAACTCCAGGCCATCATCGCCGCGGCACGCACCCCGCTCGCCGTGGGACCCATGGGCGCGGGCCTGCGCGGTACGGACACCGACCCGGGCCCGGGCCACCACGGCACCGGAGCGGGGCCGTCCGGAGCCCGCTGCGAGGCGGCCGACGTCGTCCGCCGCCGGACCGCCTTCTGGGCCGTCCTGGCGGAGCAGCAGAGCAGGCCCTGCGACCTCGAACTCACCCAGGAGCCCTCGGCCGTCAGCCTCCCGGACGACGACATCGCGGCCGTGGTCGACGCGCTCATCGGCAACGTCTTCCGCCACACCCCGTCCGGCACCGCGTTCGGCGTCCGCGTCGTGCGCACCGCCCAGGCCGTGGAACTGGTCGTGGAGGACGCCGGACCCGGCATCCCCGATCCGGACCGGGCCCTCTCGCGCGGGAGCAGCACCGGCTCGTCGGGCCTCGGCCTCGACATCGCCCGCAGGGCCGCGGCCGTCACCGGCGGCACGGTGCGCATCGCCCGCGGCCCGCTCGGCGGCGCGCACATCACCGTGGTCTTCGCACTGGCCCCGCCCCTGCCGTCCGGGCGCAGGCAGCGGATCTCCCGCCGGCGTACGGGATGGCCGCGCGGCCGGTGACCGGTTGCGGGGCTCGGGGCGCGACCGCGGGCGGGCGGGGCCGTCAGTCGGCGGGGCCGTCAGGCGGGGGTGAAGAGGCCCTCGTGCGCCTCGTCGAGGATGAACCCGTTGTCGAAGCGGACCCGGACCGTCACCCGCGGCCCCTGCTCCTGGTAGGCGGTCCACTCCGGCTCCAGGGCGCCGACCTGCTCCTCCAGCTGCTTGCGGCTCTCCGTGGGCATGTCACGGCCGAAGGAGTCGAGCAGCGACTTGAGCCGCTCGTACTCGAGGACTCCCCGGCTCCGGTGCCGGTGCTCGACCACCCGCTCGACGGTGCCCTCGGTGCCCGCCGCCAGCGACAGGAACCCGGCGACGGCACCCGCGGGCGCCGCCGCCGGGTCGGAGTCCTCCGCCACCGCGACCGCACCGGTCAGCCGGGTGTCCGCCGCCAGCTTCACGCGCCGGCCTTCCTTCAACGTCATGGTTCTTCGTCTCTCGGCTCGATGCGTGGGGTCGTGCCATTATCCGTGCCGGTCGGTGAGGCCGGAGCGGAAGAGTGGGAGAGTGGTTCCATGTGCGGTCGCTACGCTTCCTCCCGGGCCCCGGAAGACCTCGCCGGCCTCTTCGACGCCGAGCGGGATCCCGGCGCCGAGGCCCTGGGCCCGTCCTGGAACGTGGCCCCGACCGACGACGTGTGGGCGGTCCTGGAACGGGCCGACCGCGACACCGGGGAAGTGGCACGCCGGCTGCGGCCCGTGCGCTGGGGTCTGGTGCCGTCCTGGGCGAAGGACCCGTCGGTGGGTTCGCGCATGATCAACGCCCGCGTCGAGACCGTCCACGAGAAGCCGGCCTACCGGCGCGCGTTCACCCGGCGGCGGTGCCTGCTGCCCGCCGACGGCTTCTACGAATGGGTCGCCGTCCCCGCCACCGGCTCCGCTAAGGCGTACAAGCAGCCGTACTTCATCCGCCCCGAGGACGCGCGAGTGATGGCGATGGCGGGCCTGTACGAGTTCTGGCGCGACCCGGCCGTCAAGGACGACGACGATCCGTCGGCCTGGCTGCTCACGGCCACCATCATCACGACCGAAGCCACCGACCAGGCGGGCCGCGTCCACCCCCGCATGCCGCTGGCCCTCGACCCCGGTGACTACGAGACCTGGCTCGACCCCGCCCACCAGGACACCGCCGACCTCCGCGCCCTCCTGCACACCCCGGCCGACGGGCGGCTCGCGGTGACAGAGGTCTCGACCGCGGTCAACAGCGTCCGCAACAACGGCCCCCACCTCCTCGAACCCGCGGCTTCCTAACCGCGCTCGCGCAGGTACCGCTCCAGCTCGCCCGCCCCGGCCAGCATCGCCCGGCCGCGGGCGGCCAGCCGGCCGTGCCAGTCGGTCAGGGCCGCCTCGAGCGGCTCCAGCCCGCCCGCCGCCCGCACCTGGGCGATCAGCGGGGCGATCCGCTCCAGCAGGTAGCCGCCCCGCCTGAGCTGGTGGACCAGCCGGGCGTCCCGTACGTCGGCCTCGCCGTACACCCGGTACCCCGTCAGCGGGTCGCGCCGCGGGCTCACCAGACCGGCGCGCTCCCACTTGCGCAACGTCGCGGGCCGGATCCCCAGCTGCTCGGCCAGCGGCCCGACGAACGTGCCCCCGGGCCCCGGTCCGGCGGCACGCTCGTCGGGCGCGGCCGCCAGGTCGCGCAGCGCGCTCTCCACGGCCCGCAGCGTCCGCCGGTCTTCGAGCAGCCGGGCGTGGCTCTCGTCGACGAGGCGCATGGCCTCGTCGACCGCGCCCTCGTTCACGGCCCGCATGATCGACGCCGCCGTCTGGTGGCCGTGCCCGGGCACCAGGGCGAGGAAGGCGCCCAGCGCCCGGGCGTGCAGCGGGGTGTAGGCGCGGTAGCCGTGCGGCGTGCGCTCGGCGGCCGGAAGGATCCCGGCCTCCTCGTAGTTCCGGACGGCCTGCGTGGACAGACCGTGCCCGCGCGCCAGATCGATCGGCCGAAGCCGCCCACTGCTTTGAAGGTTCTGCCCCATACGACCCACCATTTCGCGTAAAACCCTCAACCGAGGGTTCAAAGATACCGTTGAAGGCATGGCCACTGACATCAAGCACATCGCCGACGCCGCCCATGCCGTCGAGGCCGCAGCCGTCATGAAGCTGCTACCGGCCCGCCCGCGGCTGCTCGCGCTGGGCGAGCCCACCCACGGCGAGGACGCCCTGCTCGACGTGCGCAACACGCTGTTCCGGCAGCTCGTGGAGGAGGAGGGCTACCGGACCATCGCGATCGAGAGCGACTGCGTGGCGGGACTGGCCGTGGACGAGCACATCGCCTCCGGCACCGACACCCCCGACGAGGACGAGGTCATGGAGCGCGGCTTCAGCCACGGCTTCGGCAGGTCCGCGGCCAACCGCGAACTCGTGCGCTGGATGCGGGCGTACAACACCGGCCGGCCCGCGTCCGAACGGCTCCGCTTCGCAGGCTTCGACGGCCCCCTGGAGATCACCGCCGCCGCGAGCCCCCGGCAGGCCCTGACCGCACTCCACGGCTACCTCGCCGCCCGGGTGGACGCGGACCTGCTGCCCTGCACCGCGCACACCCTCGACCGGCTGCTCGGCGCCGACGACCGGTGGACCGACCCCGGCGCGATGTGGGACCCGGCCCGGTCCGTGGGCCGGTCGGCCGGAGCCGGTGAGCTGCGGCTGCTCGCGGACGAGCTGGTGGCCCTGCTCGACGCGCAGACCCCGTACCTGATCACGGCGACCTCGCGGGAGGACTGCGACCGGGCCCGCCTGTACGGGCGCACCGCCACCGGTCTGCTGCGCTACCACGCCTGCATGGCCGACCCCGCACCGGTCCGCATGACGCGGCTGGTGGCCGAGCGGGCCCGGATGATGGCCGACAACCTCCTCGCCCTCGCCGAACGGGGCCCGGTGCTGGTCCACGCCCACAACAGCCATCTCCAGCGGGAGAAGAGCACGATGCGGATGGGCGAACAGCGGCTGGAGTGGTGGAGTGCGGGCGCGCTCGTGCACGCGCGGCTCGGCGAGCGGTACGCCTTCCTGCCCACGGCCCTCGGCACGATCCGCCACCAGGGAGTGGACACCCCGCCACCGGACACCGTCGAAGGCCTGCTCCACACCCTCCCGCAGCCCGCCGGCATCATCGACGCCCGCCGCCTGTCCACCGCCCTCGGCGACACCGTCCCCGCTCCCCGCGTGTCCCCGTACTTCGGCTACGCCCCCCTGGACCCGGCCCACTTGGCCGAACACGCGGCGATCGTCTTCGTCAAGGACGTCCCCCGGGGATAAGCCGTCTCCTTCCGGCCGCGACACGATCCGAAGGAAGTCCGCCCGTGCCTACGGAAGCCCGATCAGCCCCCAGCCCCGTGCCGCGCACCGCGTGACCACCTCGCCCCATTCGTGCAGGAGCGCGACGAAGGCGTCGAAGGAGCCGGGCCGGGCCGCCCAGCCGGCGGACCGGGTGTCGAACGGCTCCCGGAGTTCCTCCAGTCGCGGTGCGGCCCGCTCCCAGGCGCCGACGAGGGGCGGGACCTCGTCCGGCGCACGGAGCAGGAGGACGCGGGGGTGCCACGGCGCGGGGTCGTCCGGGAAGCCGCCCGCCGGCGGGCGGTCGTCGTTCGGGCCCCTCCCGGCCGTGTCGTAGGGGCCGTCCCACACCAGGCCGCCCAGGAAGCGGTCGAGGGCGTCGCGCAGCTCGGGCGCGGCCGAAGTCCTGATGTCGTCCCAGGCGTTGGCCAGGTGGACGTGCCAGCCGTACGAACCGGTGGTGCCGAAGAACCGGTACTCGGCGCACCACGGCTCCCGACGCGGCCACAGCCAGCCGTCGCCCGCCGGCCGGTCGGCCTCCTCGCACGCGGCGCAGCAGAAGTCCGGATACACGGCGTCGGTCAGCGCGGCCACCCGCTCGCCCGCCGGCAGCCGCGCCAGATGTTCCCAATCGGCCATGACCACGGTGATGTCCAGTCCCACCAGCGCAGGCTAGCAACCGGCCGGCCTGTGCCCGGCGGGTGGTTGACCGGGGCGTATGGAACGCGCGCGTGCTGCTGCCTCCCGTACGGACGAGCCCTCGCCGGCCGGGCCCGGTGCGGGTGGCCGGCCGGTGACCCCGGTCGATGCCGAGCCGGCCGCGGCGCTGGCGGCTTCGCGCCACCGCGGGCGGCCCTCAGCCGGGACGCCCGCGACGCCCGCACCCGCTGGCTCCGGCGCATCCTCGGGTGACGCGACGGCCCGCTACCTGCCCCAGATCCTGCGGTACCCCTCGCGGTAGCCGGTCGGGTCCCAGGAGGTGGCTCCCTCGCTGTTCCCGGCCGTGGCGATGTGGACGGGGGCGACGTAGCCGCTGGCCGGCTGCCCGGCGAAGGCGCGGTTGAACTCGTCGACGATCTGCCAGCCCTGCTGGTTCAGCGGCTCGGGGACGGTGGCCGCCTGGAACTGCGCGCTGTTGATGCGCTGGAAGGCGGAGGTGTCGCCGTCGCCCGCGCCGATGTTGAAGGGCGGCCCGGAGCCCGGCTCGCCGGCCGCGCGCAGGGCCGGGGCGGCGTCGGCGAAGTACAGGTCGTTGATGGCCACCGAGTACGTCCACTCGTCCCGGAACCGGGACAGCAGGGAGGAGACCGCCTGCGGGGTACGGCTGCTCGCGTCCGGGATCGGGATGTTCTCGTACGACAGGATCCGTACGCCGGAACAGGTGGCGAGGCCCTGCTTGATCAGCTGCGCCTTGTTCCGGGCGAACGGGATCGAGTCGTCGGTGAAGAGGACGACCCCGGCGTCGCCGCCGGACCCGGCGATGACCCAGTCCGCGCTGATCCGCGCCACGTCCTCCACCTTCGTGGTGACGTTGGTGAACAGCGCCGGGTCCTCGCTCGGGCCGGGCTCGCCGACCGCGTGCCACCCGACGACCGGGATCCGCGCCGCCGCGGCCCGTGCCATCTGCTGCGAGGTCAGACGGGGGTCGAAGCCGCCGATGACGATGCCCGAGGGCTTGAGCGTGACGGCCTGGCTGAGCGCCGCCTGGATCCCGGCGGGCGTGCCCTCCCCGTCGATCACCCGGACCTGCCAGCCGATGGCCTTCGCGGCCTCCTCGACTCCCTTGGCGACGCCCGCGACTCCGGGGTTGGTCATGGTCTGCGCGACGTAGACGACGGTCTTGCCGGGCACCGCCGCGGGACCGGTGGTGGGCCCGTGCCAGGAGGTGTCGGTCTTCTCCGCCTGCCGGACGGCCGCCCGGGCCTTCGCGAGCGTGCCGGGACAGCCGTCCGGCGACGGACCGCCGCCGGCCGGCGGGCCGCTCGTACAGCCGGAGACGAGCGCGGCGGCCGCGGTCAGCAGGGCCGCGGCCGTGAGGGGGGTCTTGCGCTTCGGGTACACGGTGCTCCTGACGCGGTCGCGCGTACGACGTGTTTGAGACGGGTGCGGGGGTGCGGTGTGTGGGGTGCCGGGTGCGGGGGCCTAGAGGTGCTCCGGGAGCGGCTGCCTTTCGCCGGTGCGCAGCCGGCGGCGGGCCGCGTAGCCGGCCAGGCCGACGGCGATCAGCAGGGTGCCGCCGTTGAACAGCGGCGTGGCCCAGAACTGCGCGCCGAGCTGGCCGATCCCGGCCAGGCCGACGGCGAGGACGGCGACGGCCACGACGGTGCCGAGGGCGTTGGCGCGGCCGGGCCGGATCGTGGTGGACCCGAGCAGGGCGCCGACGAAGGCGGGCAGCAGGTAGTCCAGGCCGACGCTCGGGTTGCCGGTCTGCTGCTGGGCCGCGAGGAGGACGCCGGCGAAGCCGACGACCAGGCCCGAACCGGCGAAGGCGTAGACGGAGTAGGTGCGGGTGGGGATGCCGAGGATGCCGGCGGCGCGCGGGTTGGAGCCGATGACGTACAGGTACCGGCCGAGCGGCAGCCGTTCCAGGACCAGCCACAGGACGGCGGCGACGGCGAGCACGTAGAAGGCGGGTACTGGCAGGCCGAGGAAGCGGGCGTCGTACAGCCCGGTGAAGGCGGCGGGCAGCCCCTCCGGGCCGGGCACGATCCGACTGCCGCCGGTGATCCAGCCGGTGACGGCGTACATCATGCTGCCGGTGCCGAGCGTGGCGATGAAGGAGGTGATCTGCCCGAATTCGACGATGACGCCGTTGAGCGCGCCGGCCACCGCCCCGCCGCACACCACCACGAGGCAGGCGAGCGGCCAGGACCAGCCTTCGTTGACGATGAGTTGCAGCACCAGCACGTGCGCCAGGCCCAGACCGTAGCCGAGGGACAGGTCGAACCGGCCGGTGGCGATCGGGAGGGTCGCGGCGAGCGCCAGGATCGCGGGGATCGCCTGGTTGGAGAGGATCGAGGAGACGTTGTCCCGGGTGGGGAAGGTCTGCGGCAGGGCGAGGGAGAACACCAGGAAGAGCAGGGCGCCGAGGACCGGGAGGCCGTAGGCGCCGATGTGGTGCCCGCGGAGCCGTCCCAGGAGGGACCGGGGCGCGCGGGAGGGCGGCGGGGAGGGCGCGGGGGAGGGGGTCATCGGCTCGTCGCAGCTCCGGTGATGGGGGGCATGGCCGAGGCGGTCCGGGTGAGTTCGGCGACGGTCAGGGCGGCCCCGGACAGCTCGGCGGCCACGGTCCCGCGGACGAACACCAGGGCGCGGTGGCACAGGTCCGCGACCTCTTCGAAGTCGGTGGACAGGAGCAGGACGGCCAGGCCGGAAGCCACCGCCTCGTCGAGCAGCCGGTGGATCGTGGCCTTGGCGCCGACGTCCACGCTGGCGGTCGGCTCCTCCAGCACGAGCAGGCGCAGCCTCCCCCCGAGCCACCGCCCGACCATGACCTTCTGCTGGTTGCCGCCCGACAGGGTGGCGATCGGCACCTCGCTGTCGCGGGGGTGTACGGAGAACCGGTCGATCAGGGCGGCGGCCTCGGCCCGTTCGCGCCGCGGCCTGATCCAGTGCCAGGCCGGCAGACCGGCCGCCCGGGGATTCGCCAGGAAGTTCTCCCGTACGGTCAGTTCGGCGGCGCAGCCCTCCTCCTGCCGGTTGCCCGCCACGAGGCCGACGCCGGAGCGGAGGGCCGCGGCGACCGTGTGCGGGCGGTACGGGCGCCCGTCCAGCAGGGCCCGCCCGGAGAGGACCGGCCGGGCGCCGGCGAGGGCGCGGCCCAGCTCCATGTGGCCGGCGCCGGTCAGGCCGACCATGCCGAGGATCTCGCCCCTGCGCAGGTCCAGGGAGACCGGTCCGGTGGATCCGGTCCGCACCCCGTCGAGGCTCAGGAGGGGCGGGCCGGCGGCCGGGGGAGCGCCCGGAGCGCGGGCGGCCGGTTCGTGGCCGACGATGGCGTGCACCAGCCGGGCCGGGCTGTGACCGGCGAGCGGCCCCCGGTCGGCGATGCGGCCGTCACGCAGGACGGCGAAGGTGTCGGCGACTTCGTACACCTCGTCGAGGCGGTGGCTGACGTAGAGGATGCCGTGTCCCCGGTCGCGCAGGGCGTGCAGGACGCCGAACAGCCGGGCGCAGTCCGCGGCGGGGAGGGTGGCGGTCGGCTCGTCGAGGACGATGAGCTCGGCCCGGGTCGCGAGCGCGCGGGCGATGGCGACCAGTGAGCGCTCGGCGGGGGCGAGGTCGGCGATCCGGGCGTCGGGGTCCAGGTGCCCGGCGACGGTCTCCAGGGCCCCGGCGCAGAGCTGCCGGGTCCGCCGCCAGGAGACCAGCCCGAAGCGACGCGGGTAGCCGGTGCCCAGGGCGATGTTCTCGGCGACCGTCATCCACTCGACGAGGCCGAGGTCCTGGTGGATGAAGGACATGTTCCGGGTGGCGGCGTGGGAGCCGAGCGGCTGTCCGCTCACCGTCACCTCGCCCTCGTCGGCGTGGTGGACCCCGGCGAGCACCTTGATGAGGGTGGACTTTCCGGCGCCGTTGGGACCGAGCAGGGCCAGCACGCTGCCCCGGTGGATGTCGAGGTCGACCGAGGCCAGCGCGTGGGTGCCGCCGAACCGTTTGCCCAGACCGCGGATGCGGACGAGGGGTTCCGGTGCGGAGCGGGAAGGCGGACCCGTCGAGGTGTCGGGAGCGTCATGCACAGACTTCTCCGGGGGTCGGCCTCCGAGTTCTTCCCGACTGCATGGGGGATTCTACGGGGGCGTACGGCGCATTTCCGGTATATCGGGCGCAGATGCCGGTCCAGGTCATGCCGCGGCCAAGGCGCACTCGGCCCAGATGACCTTGCCCTCGTCGGTGTAGCGGGTGCCCCAGGCCTGGGCGAGCTGTGCGACGAGGAACAGGCCGCGGCCGCCCTCGTCGGTGATGGCCGCATGGCGCATGCGCGGGGCGGTGCTGCTGGTGTCGAACACCTCGCAGATCAGGGTGCGGTCGTGGATGAGACGGACCCGGATGGGCCCGGTGCCGTACCGGACGGCGTTCGTGACCAGCTCGCTGAGCAGCAGTTCCATGGCGAACGCGGCCTCGTCCAGGCCCCACCGGCCCAGCTGGTCCACGGCGGCGTTGCGCACCCCGGAGACCCGGGCCGGGTCGGCGGGCAGGTCCCAGGTGGCGATCCGGTCGGGGCGTACGGCGTGGGTGCGGGCGACGAGGAGCGCGATGTCGTCCGCCGGGTGTTCGGGGGCCATCGCGTCGAGGACGGCCTGGCAGGTGTCCTCGGGGGCGCGGTCCGGGTGGGCCAGGGTGCGCCGCAGTTCGTCGAGGGCCACGTCGATGTCCCGGCGGCGGTCTTCGACGAGCCCGTCGGTGAACAGGACCAGCTGGCTGTTCTCGGGCAGGTGGAAGGTGACCGACTCGAAGGGCAGGCCGCCGAGGCCGAGCGGGGGTCCGGCGGGCAGTTCGAGGAAGGTCACGGTGCCGTCGGCCCGGACCAGCGCGGGCGGCGGGTGGCCGGCGCGCGCCATCGTGCACTCCTGCGAGGTGGGGTCGTAGATGGCGTACAGGAAGGTGGCGCCGACGATGCCGGTGCTGCCGTCGGCGGCATGGTCCCCGCCCTCCTCGCGGTCGAGGCGCACCATCAGGTTGTCGAGGTGGGTGAGGAGTTCGTCGGGGGCGAGTTCGAGCTCGGCGAAGTTGCGGGCGGCGGTGCGCAGCCGGCCCATGGTGGCGGCGGCGTGCAGTCCGTGGCCGACGACATCGCCGACGAGCAGGGCGACGCGGGTGCCGGACAGGGGGATGACGTCGAACCAGTCGCCGCCCACCCCGTGCTCCGCGGGCAGGTAGCGGTGGGCGACCTCGACGGCGTCCTGTTCGGGGAGGCCGCGCGGCAGCAGGCTGCGTTGCAGGGACAGGGCGAGGGCGTGTTCGCGGGTGTAGCGGCGGGCGTTGTCGATGCACAGGGCGGCGCGGGCGCCGAGTTCCTGGGCCAGCGAGCGGTCGTCGTCCCCGTACGGTGCGGGGTCCTGCGAACGGTAGAAGGCGGCGATGCCCAGCAGGACGCCGCGGGCGAGCAGGGGGACGGTGACGAGGGAGTGGATGCCGTGGGCGAGCAGCAGCTCGGCGTGCTCGGGGTCCTGGGCGATCCACCCGAAGGCGGCCTTCAGATCGGGTTCCAGTACGGGCTGACCGGTGCTCAGGCAGCGCATGTGGGGGGTGGTCGGGCGGAGGCTGACCTGCTCGCCCACCGGGTAGAAGGGGCAGTCCTCGCGGATGCCGTGGACCACCGTGCGGTGCATCTCGGTGGTGGGGTGGGGGGACTCCTCGCCGCGCAGCACCGCTTCGGGCATGTCGATGGTGACGAAGTCGGCCAGGCGCGGTACCGCGATCTCGGCGAGTTCCCAGGCGGTGCGGCCGACGTCCAGGGTGGTGCCGATGCGGTTGCTGGCCTCGGCCAGCAGCTCCAGGCGGCGCCGTGCCGCGACGGCGTACTTGCCCACCTCGGGCTCGCCCACCAGCACCAGGCCCCGGACCATGCCGCCCGCGGGGTCGTCGGTGCCGGGTGGGGGCTGCGGGGCGGCGGCAGCGGGGTCAGGGGCCGGTCGGGGGCCCGCGGCGTGGGGCGGGGCGTCGGCATGGGCCGGGCCCGGAGGGTGGGGCGGGGCGTCGGCGTGGGCCGGGCCCGGAGGGTGGGGCGGGGCGTCGGCGTGGGGAGGGGTGTCGGCGTGGGCGTGGGGACGGGCGTCGGCGTGGGCGTGGGGAGGGGCGGGGGCGTGCCGCTCCGACTCGTCGGGGAGGAGCACCTCGATGACGATGCCCTCCACCCCGGTCGTGCTCGTCACGGGCCGGCTCACCAGGGTGACCGAGCGGCCGCGGGACAGCGGGACCTCGGTGGCGGCCCGCCGGGCCGAGGACATCAGCTCCGTGGCCCTCTCCTTGAGCGTCATCTGGTCGCTCTGCTCCAGCTCGCTCTGGAGCAGCTCGTCCATGCCGATCGGGTAGCCGTTCCGGGCGCCCTCGCCGGTCCGGGCGCGGCTCTCGGCGTCCAGGTACGCGTGCAGCAGCCCGCGCTCGCGCGCCGAACTCTGGTCCATCAGCCGTCGTTCGATGGCTTCGGCCGCCTTGCGCACCACCGGGACCAGGGCCGGGTCCGCGTCGGTGTAGGGATAGCCGAGGCACAGGACGCCCTCGATGTGCCCGTTGAGCTGGTCGCGCAGTGGGATCGCGGTACAGGCGCTCGCCTGGGACCGCTCGGCGAAGTGCTCGGCGCCGTACACCTGGCACAGCCGCCGCTCGGCCAGGGTGAGCCCGATGCCGTTCGTCCCGGCGTACTGCTCGGCGAAGACGAACCCGGGGACGCTCTGGATCGCGGACAGGTGCCTGACCATCGACTTGTCGCCGAAGCGGCGTTCGAGCACGGTGCCGAAACCGTCGGCGAGGCAGATGTTCATCTGGCTGCCCGAGAAGATGGACGCCAGCCGGTCGAGCACGGGCCGGGCGGCGCGGACGAGCCTGCCCTCGGGGTCGAAGTCCTGGGTGAAGGGGAGCTCGGACTGGTCCGGCGACAGCCCCAGCAGCCGGCTGCGCTGCCAGGAGCTCAGGATCGGACTCCGCACGCTCCCCTCGACCGCTTCGGCCGACTCGCCGTGCAGGAACCGGTCACGGGAACCTACGGGGCCGATGCGGTCGCCGACGACCCCCATCTACACCACTTCCCCTCACCGGAACGCTCTCGATCGCCCGATTTGAGTATATTCCTCACCTTTGTGGGGGGCGTGGGTGGCTCACAGGACCGCGACCGGGTTGACGGGCGAGCCCGTGCCGCCCGGGACGTCCAGCGGCGTCACGACGAGCAGGAACGCGTACCGGCCCGCCTCCGCGCAGGCCGCGGAGAGCCGCTCGAGGTTGAGGTTGTCCAGCAGCGGGACCCCCATCGCGGCGATCGCCAGCGCGTGGACGGGGGAGTGCAGGCCCTCGACCGGCGACGGCCGTACGTCGCTGTCCCCGTCCCCGCCGAGCAGGGCGATGCCGCGCTCGGCCAGCAGCGGTACGGCGTCCACGTGCCAGCCCGCGCTCGCCGCCGAGGGGTCCCAGGGCCCGGTCTCCCGGCGGCGCCGGCCGGCGCCGGAGCGCAGCAGGACCGCGTCGCCCTCCCCGATCGCCACGCCGAGCGTCCGCTCCGCGGCGATGAGGTCCGGCGCGTGCACCGCGTGCCCCGGCTCGAGCCACGGGACCCCGAGGGCGGCGGGCAGGTCCAGGAGCACGCCCCTGGTGACCAGCGGGCCGAGCTCCGACACCGCGCCGAACCGGGCCCCCGCGGCGTCCACGGCCTCGCGCGCCGCGTGCCCGTCGAACAGGCGCCCTCGGTAGGCGACGTGTGACAGCGCGTCCAGGTGGCTCACGCCCTTGCCGTGGTAGTCGACGGCGAGGAAGTCCTTGTAGACGGACGGCTCCGGGGCCTCCACGTCACCGAGCTCCGACATGTAGTGCAGGGCGGGCTTCGCGTTGTCGGGCCCGGGCCGGGTGTCCCAGGGCCGCCCCATCGGGACGACCGTGCCGGACCGGACCAGGGCCGCGGCCCTCCGTACGTGGTCCGCCGTCACCCTGTTCCAGGCGCCGCGGCCGGCCGCGGCCCACCGGCCCCAGCCGCGCACCGACGCGAAGAGCGCGTCGAACTCCTCGCGCGAGACGGCGGCCCCGGGCACGGGACCGCCCTGCGGTCGGCCGGCCGGCGGGGGAGTGGGGACATCGGCGGGGCTGCCCGTCATAGGTGCTCAGCGCTCCAAGGCTCGTGCGCGCCGGCCGCCCGGGGGCTCCGGAGCGCGCCACGGCTCCCGGCGCAGCATCCTGCAAGGGTGACGTCGCAGCATCCTGCCGGTGCGCCGTGGCCGGGTCCGGCACCTCGGCGGTTCGGCGCGCCGGTCCTCCGGCCGCCGGTCCTCCGGCCATCGGTCCTCCCACGGGGTCATCGACCGCTCATACGGCCGCCACATCGCCTCCATGTCGGCTACCCGCGAGTAGGCCAGGGTGGCGGCCCGCCCGGCGCTTCGACCCGACTCCGTGACCAGGAGGCAGCATGCGTGTGAGTGTGACCCCGAGCAGGAGGACCCCGTTCGTCGCCGCGGCGACGATCGCGGCCCTCGTAATGATCGCCGTACCGGCGCACGCACAGGCTCCGGCACCGGCGCACGCACACGCGGACCGGGGCGCGGCCCCGGCGCTGCCCGAGGTGTCCGCCTCGGCCGAGACCCCGTCGCTCTTCGACGACGAGGCGGGCGGCAACGCCAACGCCGACGACCCGGCGATCTGGCGGAACGCCTCCGACCCCGACCGCAGCCTGGTCATCGCCACCGCCAAGGAGGGCGGGCTGCGGGTCTACGACCTGGACGGCCGCCAGGTCCAGAGCCTGCCCGCGCCGCCGCCCCCGCGCGACGGGGACAAGCCCGGCCGCTTCAACAACGTCGACCTGATCACCGGGCTGCGCTTCCCCGACGGCCGCCACGACGTGGCCGTGGTCTCCGACCGGGGTCGCGACCAGCTGCGCTTCTACCGGATCGACCCCGGGCGCCGCACCGGGCCGCTCGTCGACGTCACCGACGAGGCGGCCGCCCCGCTGGTCTTCTCCTCCGGCCAGGACGAGGTCGGCGACCAGCGCACCGCGTACGGCCTGGCCGCCTACACCGACCGGCGCGGCCGCTCGTTCGCGGTCACCAGCCGGCGCCACGACACCAGGCTCGCGCTCGCCGAACTGACGCCGGACGCGCGCGGAACGGTCGGCTACCGCCTGGTCCGGACCCTCACCCTGCCGTCCTCCTTCACCCTGCCCGACGGGACGCGCTGGACCCCGTGCGCCGAACCCGGTGAGCTTCCCCAGGTCGAAGGCATGGTCGTCGACCCCGACAGCGGCGACCTGTACGCGGGCCAGGAGGACGTGGGCATCTGGAAGCTCGACGCCGACCTGCGCTCCCCGGCCCGCCTGATCGAGAAGGTCCGTTCCTACGGCGTGCCCGGCACCTGGAACCCGGGGACCGAGGAATGCGACGCGGGCGCCGACCCGGGCTTCGGCGGCCGGTACCTCAGCGCCGATGTGGAGGGCCTGACGATCTGGCGCGACCCCGAGGACCCCCGCCGCGACGGCTACCTCATCGCCTCCGGCCAGGGCGACGACACCTTCGCCGTCTTCGACCGCGGCCACCGCAACGCCTTCGTCCGGGGCTTCCGGGTCACCGCG
This sequence comes from Streptomyces sp. NPDC058525, assembly GCF_042719495.1. Classification (NCBI taxonomy): domain Bacteria; kingdom Bacillati; phylum Actinomycetota; class Actinomycetes; order Kitasatosporales; family Streptomycetaceae; genus Streptomyces; species Streptomyces sp. NPDC058525. The sequence continues at coordinate 12,679 of NZ_JBHXNP010000012.1, read as the reverse complement.
GGCGCCGCGCCCGGCGCACCGGACGGCTCGGAGGTCTGCGACGGCGCAGCCGTCACCAGCGCCCCGCTGGGACGGAGGTTCCCGAACGGCCTGCTGGTCGTCCAGGACGGCGCCAACACCCCCGAAACCGCCGGACCCGACGGGCAGCCCCGTACCGATACCGACTTCAAGTTCGTCGACTGGGGCAGGCTCCAGCGCGCAGCAGGCCTCTGACCGGCCGACCGGCCGGCCCGTCAGCAGCGGCGGGTCTGGTACGGAACGGGCGCGGGCGGCGGTCCGGGCGGCGTCGGGCACCGGCGCAGGGCGAACAGGAAGGTCAGCGCGATCCCGCCCGCCACGAAGAAGAGCGCGGTGGAGATCCCGTCGGCGGTGGCGGTGCGCAGCGGCTCGCCGGACAGTCCGTCGAGGCCGGCCGTCGCGATCAGGACGAGGACGGCCAGGCCGACCGCCGCGCCCGCGCCCGAGCCGGTCGAGGCGATGCCGGAGGCGATGCCCTGCTGCCGGTCGGGGACTCCGGTGGCGGCCGCGATGAACATGGCGGTGAAGACCACCCCGTCGCCGATGCCGAGCGCCACCAGCCCGGGGACGAGCCCGGCGTAGCTGCCGTCCGGCGAGATCGCGAGGCCCAGCCCGACCGCACCGAGCGCACCGACGGCCAGGGACGCGACCAGGGTCGGCCGCAGCCCGAACCGGGTCACGAGCCGGCCCGCGGTGGCCGACCCGGCCACCACCACCGCCGTGGGCAGGAGGAACCCCGCCCCCGTCCGCAGGGCGTCGTACCCCAGCACCTCCTGGAAGTAGACGGACAGGAAGTAGAGCACCGAGCCGAAGGTCGCCATGAACATGAAAGCGATGACGACGCCGGTGACCAGATGGGGTTTGGCGAGCAGCCCCGGCGGCATGAGCGGGTCGCCGCTGCGCCGCTCGATGACGACGAACGCCGCGATCAGCACCGGGCCCACCACAGCGCTGCCCAGGACGCCGGGCGAAAGCCAGCCCAGTCCGGGGCCCTGTACGAGGGCGAACACGATGAGCGTGACCCCGAGCGTCACGCTGAGCGCACCGGGCAGGTCGAAGCTGCGGCCCTTCTCCCGGGCGCCGTCCCGGGGGATCAGGACGAAGGCGAGCAGCAGCGCGGGGCCGGCCAGCGCGACGTTGACGAGGAAGACCGCCTCCCAGCCGAAGGCCTGCGTCAGCAGACCGCCGAGCAGCACACCGATGACGAGCCCGGCCGCGCCCGCCCCGCCCCAGATCCCCAGGGCCCGGTTGCGGGTCCGGCCTTCGGCGAAGGTGGTGTTGATGAGGGCCAGGGTGGTGGGGAAGACGAGCGCGCCACCGAGGCCCTGGACCGCGCGGGCGGCCAGCAGCAGCCCGGGCCCGGTGGCGAGGGCGCCCGCGAGCGAGGCCCCGGCGTACAGGGCGAGCCCGGTGACCAGGATCCGGCGCCGTCCGAGCAGGTCGGCGGCGCGCCCTCCGAACAGCAGGAAGCCGGCCGAGGCCACCGCGTAGGCGCTGATGACCGACTGGAGCGTCCGGGCGGAGTAGCCGAGGTCGCGGGCGATGTCGGGCAGGGCCACGACCACGATGTACTGGTCGAGCGAGACGATCAGCATGGCGAAGGACAGCAGTCCGAGCATCGCCGTCTCACGGTTCCAGCCGAGGCCGCCGGGCGCGGACGCTGTCTCTGTGGGTCGCACGGCAGGGCTCCTGACGATCGCTCACGTCTGCGCTTGCGGCCCGACCCTATACAGCGGGCCCGCGCCGACCCCGTCAGCGACCCACGCTCCTCGTCAGAGCCGCCGGCCGCCGCGCCGACCGTTCGCCGCCGCGGCCCCGGTCGCCGGTCGGGGCGGGGGTTCCTACGATGGAGGAACAGCCTCGGGGACCGGTGTTCAGGGGTGATGCGCCATGCGCAGCTTCCGGGCGTTCCCCGCGATGGCGGCCGCCACTGTGCTCATGAGCGCGCTGTGTGCGGGACAGGCTCCCGCGGCGGCGCCGCAGGGCAGGGTGGACGTCGATGCCGCCACGGCCGAGCGGCTGGACGACGCGGTCACCGCGGCCATGGAGAAGGCGGACATCCCGGGGGTCAGCGTCGGGCTGTGGTTCGACGGCCGCGGCTCCTACGAGCGCTCCTTCGGCGTCTCCGACACCGCCACCAAGATCCCCATGAAGACCGACCTGTTCACCCGGATCGGCAGCGTCACCAAGACCTTCACCGTCACCGGCGTGCTCCAGCTCGTCGACGAGGGCAAGCTGGCCCTCGACGACCCCGTCTCCAGGCACCTCGACGGGGTGCCCGGCGGCGACCGGATCACCATCCGCCAGCTCGCCGACATGCGCAGCGGGCTCTTCAACTACACCGAGGACAAGGCGTGGCTGGCCGAGTTCCAGGCCGATCCGACCCGCTCCTGGACCCCGCGCGAGCTGCTGGACATCGCCTTCCGGCACCCCGCCGAGTTCCCGCCCGGCACCCGCTGGGAGTACTCCAACACCAACACCGTGATCCTCGGCCTGCTGGTCGAGAAGCTCAGCGGGCAGAGCCTGGCCGCCTACCTGCGCGACCACGTCCTCGACCCGGCCGGCCTCGACGACACCGCCTTCCCGACGGGCGCCGAGATCCCCAGCCCGTACGCCCACGGCTACACCGACTTCACCCCCGGCGGGAAGGTCGCCGACGCCTCCCTGTGGAACCCGTCCTGGGGCTGGGCCGCCGGCGCGATGACCTCCACCCTGGACGACCTGCGCACCTGGGTCCCCGTACTGACCAGCGGGAAGCTGCCCGACGGCGAGCGGCTGCTGGAGCCGGGCACACAGGCCGACCGGATGCGCGCCCTGCCGACGGGCCACCCCGGCGTGGGCTACGGGCTGGGCATCGCCGACATCAACGGCTGGGTCGGGCACAACGGCGAGCTGCCCGGCTACGAGACGATCGCGGCCCGCCTCCCGCAGGACGGCGCGGTCCTCGTCGTCATCGTCAACTCCGACATCGACAAGGGCACGGGCAGCCTGAGCACCCTCATCGGCAAGACCGTCACCGAGATCGCCACTCCCGACCACCCGTGGTCGCTGCCGGCCGCGGCGCAGCCGAACGTCTCGCCCGACGCCACCCCGCCCGCGACCGGAACCCAGACGCCGCAGACGTCGCCGCAGACGCCGCCGAAGCCGTCCGGCTCCTGACCGGACGCTCCGTCACGCGCCGCCGGGCAGGGCGCTCGGGCCGCCCGTCAGGGCCACGTGCAGGCCGTCCGGACCGACCTGTACGGAGGTGGCCTTCAGCCCGAGCGGGTACTCCCCGGCCCCCGGCCCCGCCCCGAGACCGCCGTCGTCCAGGCCGAGCCTGCTCGTCGGGACGGACCGGCCGAAGAGGGTGAACCCGTCGACGGCCAGGGTCACCTTTCCCTCCGCGAGCACGGGACGCAGCGTCAGCTGCCCCGCGCCGCCCGGGCCGACGGAGGCGAGGACGGTACCCGCGGCCGGATCGGTGGTGACCGCGCTCACCGGCACGGACGGCGCGGCGCTGCGGATCGCCGCCGCGATGGACGGCGTGGAGGCCGTCACCTGCACGTGGGTGCTGCCGACGGTGGCCTCCCCGCCGAGCCGGACCTCGTCGAGCCGCGCCGTGACACGGACGTGGGAGAGGCGCCCGAGCCGGGCGTCGTCGCTGCTGATGTCGAGCCGCGGGATGCTCTCGCGCGCCAGGTCCCACAGGACGGACCCGCCGGGCGTGCGGACCGCCACGTTGCCGCCGAGGGCGGGCGCGGCCGCGGCGACGCGGTGCTGGAGCACGGTACGGGCCGCGAACTCGGCCGCTCCCGCGGCGAGTACGGCCACCAGGACGACGGCGGCCGTGACCGTGAGGGCGAGGTGACGGCGCAGGGCCGCACGGGCCCTGGTGAGGCGCTGTTTCATCGGCCGTCCTTCCGGGCGGGTACGGGGGCGGGCGTCGCGGCGGGGTCCGGTGGCCCGGAGTTCCCGGCGGACCCGGCAGACTCGGCGGACCCGGCTGACCCGGTGGGCTCGGCGGCCGGTGCGGCCGGTGAGGCCGGGGGGGCCTTCCGGGTCCAGGTGCGGGAGGAGGCGGTCGAGCCAGCCGGGGAGCCACCAGTTGGCGCGCCCGAAGAGGTACATGGACGCGGGGACCAGGAGCAGGCGGACCACGGTGGCGTCGATGATGACGCTCACGCCCAGGCCCAGCGCGAGCATTTTGACGGCGACGTTCGTGGAGAGCAGGAACGCCAGGAAGACGCTGGTCATGATCAGTGCGGCGCAGGTGATGACGCGGGCCGTGGAGGCGAGGCCGGTGGCGACGGCCAGGTGGTTGTCCCCGCGGTGCAGCCACGTCTCGCGGATCCGGGAGAGCAGGAAGACCTCGTAGTCCATGGACAGTCCGAAGACGATCGCGAACATCATCATCGGCACGTACGACTCGACGGGCACCTTCTCGGTCACGCCGAACAGGGCTCCGCCCCAGCCCCATTGGAACACCGCGACGACCACGCCGTAGGCGGCGGCGATGGAGAACAGGTTGAGCACGGCGGCCTTGAGCGCGATCAGCGGGCTGCGGAAGACGGTGAGCAGCAGCAGGAACGCCGCGGCGACGACCACCCCGATGATCAGCGGCAGTTTGGCGGCGAGGGTGTCGGTGAAGGTCTGGGTGGCGGCGGTGGTGCCGGTGACGTAGCCGGTGGCTCCCGTCCCGGACAGGGCTCGCGGCACCGTGTCGTCCCGCAGGGTGTGGATCAGGTCGGCGGTCGCCTCGTCCTGCGGGCCGGTGGTGGGGGTGACCGTGGTGATGAGCAGGACGTGGTCGGGGCTGGGGACCGGGGGAGTCACGGAGACGACGCCGGGTACGGCGGCCAGCGAGCTCTGCAGCGAGGCGGCCAGGGCCTGGCGCCGGCCTTCGTCGGCGACCTGCCGGCTGTCGAGGTGGGTCACGACCGTCAGAGGGGCGTTGGCGCCCGGCCCGAAGCCCTCGGTGACCAGGTCGTGGGCGCGGCGGTCGGTCCGGCTGGTGGACTGGGCTCCGGCGTCGACGTGCCCGAGCCGCATGGAGGCGACCGGCACGGACAGGATGCCGAGCAGGAGCAGGCCGCTGACCAGGACGAGCCAGGGGCGACGGCTGACCCTGAGGGCCCAGCGGTGCCAGACGTCCGACTCGCCGGTGGGTTCGGCGACCGGCGTACGGACGTGGAGGCGGTCGATGCGCCGCCCGAGCAGGCCCAGCAGCGCGGGGGTCAGGGTCACGGACGCGGCGGCGGCCACGACGACGCTGAGCCCGGCCGCGACGCCGAGGGTGCCGATGAAGCCGACGCCGGAGACGCAGAGCCCGCCCAGGGCCATGGCGACCGTGGCGGCGGTGACCAGTACGGCGCGGCCGCTGGTGGCGACCGTACGCCCGACCGCTTCGGCGGGCTCCGCGCCGGCGTGCAGTAGGGCCCGGTAGCGGGTGGCGAGGAAGAGCGCGTAGTCGATGCCGACTCCCAGGCCCATCATCGAGGCCAGGGTCGGGGACGCCTGGGCGAAGTCGAACTGTCCGGCGAGCAGCCCGAGACCGGCCAGGCTGACGGCCAGGCCGAGCACCGCCGTCAGCAGCGGCAGTCCGGTGGCGGCGACGCTGCCGAAGCCGATCAGGAGCACGAGCACGGCGACGCCCAGGCCGATGGCCTCGGAGGTGCGGTCGGCGGACTTGGGTGTGGCCAGCTGGCCGAGCGGGGCCCCGTACTCGACGGTGAGGTGGTCGGCGCGCAGCGGCTCCACGGCGGCGTCGACACCGGCGAGGTAGGAGGGGTCGAAGGTGGCCGGGTTGCCCTCGAAGCGGACGGTGATCCGGGCGATGTCCCCGTTCGCGGAGACCGCGCCGGGCGTGCTCAGCGGATCGGCCACGGACAGGACGTCCGGCAGCCGGCCCAGCCCGGCGACCGCCGCGTCGATCGCGGCCCGGTGGTCGCCCACCGGGCCCTGGCCGGACCGGAGCACGATGGGGGCGGCGGTGCCGCCGGACCCGCTGGTGTGCGCGTCGAGCAGGTCGGCGCCGGTCTGGGTGCTGGTCCCGGGGAGCGAGAAGCTGTCCGCGTAGCTGCCGCCCCACGCGTGGTTGGCCAGCCCGATCCCGACGAGGGCGAGGACCCAGACGGCGACGACCCGCCACGCGTGCCGGGCGCACCAGCGCCCGCTGCGGTGGAGGAGACCGGGCCTCTCGGTGGATGGAGTGTTCATGGGGCCTCACTTTGCGCGGCGCGTGTAAGGGGGCCGTTGGCACATTGTTCGGGGAATGTACGGGCGCGGGCGCGCAGGCCGGGTCGGCCGGGGCCCGCGCCCTCAGGCGGCGGCGTCGGGTGCGGGCGGCAGGCTGACGGTGAAGCAGGCGCCGCCTTCGGGGCCGTGCCCTTCGACGCGGAGGACGCCGCCGAGGCGGGCGGTCAGGCGGCGGGCGATGGCCAGGCCCAGGCCGCTGCCGACCGGGCGGGTGTCCCGGTAGCGCTCGTGGAGGGCGCCCTCGTCGAAGGCGATGCGCACGTCGTCCTCGGTGAGGCCGGGCCCGCCGTCGCGGACCTGGAGCTCGGCCCCGCCGCCCGCCGCCGCACGGACGGCGAGGACGACGGGTGCGCCCCCTGGCGTGACCCGCAGGGCGTTCTGCACCAGGCCGTCGATCAGCTGCCGGACCCGGAAGGCGTCCGTGGCGACGATGACGGGCCGCTCGGGCCGCTCGACCCGCAGCTCCACGTCCTGCCGCGCGCAGGGGCCGGTCCAGAAGGCCGCGGCCCCGGCGACGACCGCGCCCAGGTCGGCCGGGGCCGGGTCGAGGCGGAAGTCGTCCGCCTCCAGCCGGGCCAGGTCCAGCAGGTCGCCCAGGAACCGGTCCAGGCGGCGGGTCTCCTCGGCCAGGACGGCGCCGACCTCCGGCATCGCGTCCGGCTCGATCAGGCCGTCGGCGAGCGCCTCGGCGTAGCCCTGCAGCGCGGTCAGGGGCGTGCGCAGGTCGTGCGAGACGGAGAGCAGGAACTCCCGCTGCCGGTTCTCGCTGCGGCCCAGCGCCTCGTCCAGGACGTTGAGGGCGCGCCCGATGTCGGCGGTCTCCCGCGGGCCGTCGACCGGGGCCGGTACGCCGCGTTCGCCGTCGGCCAGCCGGTGCGCGATCCGGGCGGCCGTCACGAGCGGACGGGCGATGCGGCGGGCCAGGAGCGCTCCGGCCAGTGCCGCGCCGAGCATGCCGACGACCAGCGGCACGACCACGTTGCGGCGGATCCGGTTCGTGTTCTCGGTGACGACCGCGTACGGCTCGGTCAGCACGACCGCGCCTCCGCGTACGCCGGGCTGTCCCACCAGCAGTACGTCCCGGCCGCCCAGGAAGCCGGTGGTGGAGACCGGTCTGCCCGCCATCAGGGCCGACTTCGACTCCCGGTCGACGGCCGGAGTGGCGGTGCCGCTCACCGTGCCGTCGGGGGCGATGACCGCGATCTGCACGCTGTTCGGCCCGCCGAGGACCTGGGCGCCGTGGAAGAGGGCTTCGGACAGGGCCGGCAGCCGGCTGAGCACGGTTGCCTGCCGCGTCAGTTGGTCGCGTTCGCGCTGCTCCGCGCCGTGCGCGGCGGTCTGCCAGGCGATCAGCCCGGTCAGCGCCACCGCGAGCGCCGCCACCAGGGTGGTCAGCACCACGATGTTGCGCGCGAGGGAGCCGCGGCGGGGGCTGCCGGGGCGGGGGCCGCCGGGGCGGGGGCCGTCCGGGCGCGGGCCGTCCGGGCCGGGGAGGCTCATCCGCCTGGGGCCGTCGCGCTGTAGCCGACGCCGCGGACCGTACGGATCGGGCTCGCGTCGCCGAGCTTCGCGCGCAGCTGGGAGACGAACACGTCGACCATGCGGGTGTCGCGGTAGCCGGGGTAGCCCCACACCTGGGCGAGCAGCTGCTCGCGGGTGAAGACCTGGCCCACGTGCCGGAGCAGGTGGGCGAGCAGGTTGAACTCGGTCGCGGTGAGCTCGACCGGCTCGCCGTCGACGCGCACGGTGCGGCCGGCCTGGTCCACGCTGAGCCGGCCGAGGCTCTCGGCTGCCCGGCCGGGAGAGTGGCCGGGCAGCCGGCCGGGCGGCCCCGCCGCGCGGCGCAGTACGGTCTTGACCCGGGCCACCAGCTCGCGCGGCGAGAACGGCTTGGTCAGGTAGTCGTCGGCGCCCAGCTCGAGGCCGAGGATCCGGTCGGCCTCCTCACCGCGCGCGGTGACCAGCAGCACCGGCGTCCAGTCGCCCGCGTCGCGCAGGGCACGGCAGACGGCGATGCCGTCCATGCCCGGCAGGCCGATGTCCAGCACGATCGCCACCGGGTGCATCCGCCTCGCGGCCGCGAGCCCGGCGGTCCCGTCGGCCTCGACGTGGACGCCGAAGCCCTCGCGCGCCAAGTAGAGCCGCTGCACATCGGAGATGTGGCGCTCGTCCTCGACGATCAGCACGAGGCCCCTGGACTGCGTCATCACTGCCTCTCACGTGCGGCGGACCGCGTCGATGCTAACCGCACCGGTCCGCCGTGCACGGGGACGCGCCAACACCCGTACATTCCCCGAACAATGCACCCGCCGACGGCCGGAGTGCGGAGTGGCCGATTTACGCTCTTGCGGATTCCCGCAGGGAAGTGGTTTGCCAATCGGTAAGGGTAGGCTAACCTTCCGATCGTGCAAGCAGTTGAAAAGACCACCGACGCCACGCGTCCCCAGGGTCATGAGCTTTCCGCCAAGGGCGTCACCGTGGCGTACGACGGCGTCGACGTCGTACACGACGCCGCGTTGACGCTGCTGCCCGGCGAAGTGACCGCCCTGGTGGGGCCGAACGGCAGCGGCAAGTCGACGCTGCTGCGCACGATCGCGCGCCTGCAGCGGCCCAGGACCGCCACGCTCGTCATCGACGGGGACACCGACGGCCTCGCCCTGAGCCCCCGTGAGTTCTCGCGCCGGGTCGCCCTGCTCACCCAGGGGCGCCCCACGCCGAGCGGGCTGACCGTACGCGACCTCGTCGAGTTCGGCCGCTACCCCTACCGGGGACGCTGGGGCCGGGACGACCCGGGCGGCCGGGACGCGGTGGACCGGGCGCTCGCCCTGACGGGCGTCACGGACCTCGCGGACCGCGGCGCCGAGCACCTGTCCGGCGGACAGCTCCAGCGCGTCTGGCTGGCCGGCTGCCTGGCACAGGAGACGGGCGTGCTGCTGCTCGACGAGCCGACGACCTACCTCGACCTGCGGTACCAGGTCGAACTCCTCGACCTCATGAGGGATCTGGCGGACGACCACGGCATCGCCGTAGGCGTCGTCCTCCACGACCTCGACCAGGCCGCCGCCGTCGCCGACCGGATCGTCCTGCTCCACGCGGGACGGGTCATCGCCGACGGCGACCCCGCGGACGTACTGACGCCGCAACGGCTCACCGACACCTACGGGATCCGCATCCACGTCGAAACGGACCCCCTCACCGGCCTGCTGCGCACCCGCGCGATCGGCCGGCACCACGCACGAAGCGAAAGGCTCAGCACCACCTCATGAGACGACTCCTCCTCACCGCGGCGGCCGCCACCGCCGCGGCCCTCACCCTGACCGCCTGCGGGACCACCGAACCCGCCAAGGACGACACCAAGAAGACCGCCGAGCGCATCACCCTCACCGATGACACCGGTGTGAAGGTGGAGCTCGACGGACCCGCCAAGAACGTCGTCGGGACCGAGTGGAACGTCGTCGAGAGCCTGATATCGCTGGGCGTCGACCCGGTCGGCGTCTCCGACGTCAAGGGCTACAAGGCCTGGAACACCGCCGTCCCGCTCAAGAACGAGCCCAAGGACGTCGGCACCCGCGGTGAGCCGAGCATGGACAGCATCGCCTCGCTGAAGCCGGACCTCATCCTGGCCACCACCGACCTGCCGCCGGCCGCCATCGAGCAGATGCGCAAGGTCGCCCCGGTCCTGACGGTGCGCGCCGCCGTCGCCGCGGACCCGATCGGGCAGATGACGAAGAACCTCGACATCATCGCCCAGGCCACCGGCACCACCCAGCAGTCCGAGAAGCTCAAGGGCCAGTTCCAGGCCAAGATCGAGGAGGGTCGCAAGGCCCTCGCCGACGCCGGCCGCGCCGGCGCCCCGATCGCCTTCGCGGACGGGTACGTCATCTCCAACCAGGTCTCGATCCGGCCCTACACCAGCGGCTCGCTGATCGGCGGGGTCAACGAGAAGCTCGGCCTGAAGAACGCCTGGACGGTCCAGGGCGACGAGGCCTACGGCCTCGGCACCACCGACGTCGAGGGCCTGACCAAGCTGCCCGAGGACGTCGAGTTCGCCTACATCGCCAACGACGGCGACAAGGACAGCACGCCCTTCACCGGCGCCCTGGCCCAGGACAAGGTGTGGACCACGCTGCCGTTCGTGACGAAGGGCAACGTGCACCGTCTGCCCGACGGCATCTGGATGTTCGGCGGTCCCGAGTCGATGAACAAGTACATCGACGCGCTCGTCGCCGCTCTGAAGAAGTAACCGATGGCCGTCACCGCAACCCGCCCCGCCACCCGGCCCTCGGCGGCCGCGTCCCGGACGGGCGCGGCCGCGGTGACGGCCGCGATGGTCCTCCTCGTCACGGTCCTCGCGATCGTCGACATCACGCAGGGGACGGCGGACGTCGGCGGCTCGGAGGTGTGGAAGGCGCTCACCGGCCGGTCCGATCCGGCCGACGCGTCCGTCCTCATCGCCTCCCGGCTGCCGCGCATGACCGCCGGCCTGCTCGTCGGCGCCCTCCTCGGCATGGCGGGCGCCGCCCTGCAGGCGGTCAGCCGCAACGTCCTCGCCGCACCCGACACCCTGGCCGTCAACGCGGGCTCCTACTTCGCCCTCGGCCTCATCAGCGCCAGCGGCCTCTCGCTGCCGCTCCTGGCCTCCTCCGGTGCCGCCTTCGTCGGCGGCCTCGCGGCGGCCGCCGTCGTCCTCGGACTGTCCGGGCTGGGCACCGGCACCGTCCGGCTCGTCCTCGCGGGCAGCGCCCTCACCCTCGGCCTCACCGCCCTCACCGAGGGCCTGCTCCTGCTGTTCCCGCAGGAGACCGAGGGCGTCTACCACTGGAACCAGGGCAGCATCGCCCAGCACGGCTTCGACGGCGTGCTGCAGGTGGCGCCGATCGGCGGCGTCGGCCTCGTCGGACTGCTGCTCCTCGCCCGCCGGGTCGACGCCCTCGCCCTGGGCGACGACGCGGCCCGCGGCCTCGGCGTCCCGGTCCGCGCCACGCGGGTCACCGCCGTCGTCCTGGCCGCCCTGCTCTCCACGGCCGCCGTCACCCTCGCCGGCCCCGTCGGCTTCGTCGGCCTGTGCGCGCCCGCCCTCGTCCGCCCGCTCGTCCGCCGCTTCCGCGCCTTCGCCCGCTCACGGGTGAGCCTGCCGGTCGCGGGCCTCACCGGCGCGGCGCTGGTGATCGGCTCCGACGTACTGCTGCGCGCGCTCGTGCCGGCGGACGTGGCGGTCGCCGTGCCGACCGGCGTCGTCACCAGCCTCGTCGGCGCCCTCTTCCTCGTCGTCATGGCCGTACGGGTCCGGGACACGGCCGGGGCCACCGCCACCGACCGGCTGCGCATCAGGAGCAGGTCCGTCTTCCTCACCACCACGGCCGTCCTGGTGGCGGTCCTCGTGGGCGTGGTCGTCGCCGCCGTCCTGGTGGGCGACAGCAAGCTGCTGCTGGGCGACGTGGTGAACTGGGCGCAGGGACGCGCCGGCCGGACCGTCACCTTCGTCCTCGACACCCGCGTGCCCCGGGTCCTGGCCGCCCTGCTCGCCGGAGCGGCCCTCGCCCTGGCCGGCTCCCTCGTCCAGTCCGTGACCCGCAACCCCCTCGCCGAACCAGGTGTCCTGGGCGTCTCCGGGGGTGCGGCGCTCGGCGCCGTGCTCCTCGTGACGACGGTGCCGATGGCCGGCACGTGGGGCGTGGCCGGTGCGGCCTTCGCGGGCGCCGCGGTCGCCTCCGTCCTGGTGTTCGGGCTGGCCGCGCGGGGCGGGTTCCAGCAGAACCGGCTGGTCCTCGTCGGGTTCGGCACCCATACCGCGGCAGCGGCCCTGGTGAGCCTCCTCATCATCCTCACCGACCCGTTCAACGCGACCAAGGCGCTGACCTGGCTGTCGGGTTCCACCTACGGCAGGTCCCTGTCCGACGTGGTGCCCCTCGCGATCGTGCTCGTCGTGGGCATGGCCATCGCGGTGGTGCGGCGCACCGAACTCGACCTCGTGTCGCTCGACGAGGACACCCCGAGGCTGCTCGGACTGAGCCTGGGACGCGGGCGCCTGGGCTTCCTGTCCCTCGCCGTGCTGCTCAGCGCGACGGCTGTGGCCGCCGCCGGCACGATCGGCTTCGTGGGGCTCGTGGCACCGCACGCGGCCCGCGCCCTGGTGGGCCGGCAGCACGTGCGGGTGGTTCCCGTCGCGATGCTCCTCGGCGCGGTGCTCGTCTGCACCGCGGACCTGGTGGGCCGGACCGTCATCGCACCGGCCCAGCTCGGCGCCGGCCTGATGACCGCGGTCATCGGCACGCCATACTTCCTCTACCTGCTGATCCGCAGCCGCCGGTAGGCGGCGGGAAGCCGGCCCGCGCCCATCGGGGCGGGGGGGCGCCCCCCCCCCCCCCCCGGGGGCCCGGGGGGTATTAAAAAAAATAGCAGGCGCCCCAAGGGGGGGGGGTTT